>NZ_JAVXKG010000023.1:0-54903 GCF_036647415.1 Algoriella sp. | reverse complement strand
AAGGTAAAAATGTAAATGATGGATTTTCTATTAAAAGAGCACGTGTTTTAGTCTATTCTCAGCTTAACGACCGATTTATGATTTTAACTCATTTTGGTGCAAATGGTATTTATGACAACAATCTTTCTCCGATGGGAAAAAGCACAGATGTTACATTTTTTTTGCATGAAATGTTTTTACAATATAAAGTAACAGATAATTTAGCAATTGGTGCTGGTGTACATAATTTTGGAGGAATTTCTCGAGGAAATGGTCAGGGCTCTATAAATATGTTAACGTTAGATAATAATCGTGCAGATTGGTCTACACTTGGATTATCTGATCAATTTACAAATCATTTAGGAATATTTGCAAAGGGTAGAATAGGAAAACTAAATTATCGTTTGGCAATAAGTGATGCTATTACAAATACGCTAGACGGAAATGCAACAACAGAATTACAAAACGGACAAGAAAAATATTTAGGAAAAGCAATTCTTGGTGAAGGAAAATATGCGATTTCGGGTTATTTTGATTATCAATTCTTAGATCAAGAATCTAATGTTCTTCCATATCGTGTAGGAACATATTTAGGTGCAAAAAAAGTGTTTAATATTGGTGCTGGTTTCTTTAATCAAAGTAATGCAATTGTAAGAAAAGATAATACGGATGATTTAATTGGAGAAGATGTGACACATTTCGCAGTTGATGCTTTTTATGATACACCAATTGGCGAAAATTCATCTATTACAGCTTATGCTAAATATCAAAAATCTGATATGGGCGAGAAATATTTACAAGGAAATGTAGTAGGGGATGGCGATCAGTTTTCTGGTCATGTTGGTTATTTATTGCCTAAAAATATGAAAGAAGGCGAGTCTAAATTCAGAAATCGTATTCAGCCTTATATTGGTTATTCTCATCGTGATTTTAAAGGATTGGTAGAACCAGCAAAAGAGTTAAAAGTGGGAGGGAACTGGTATATTGATGGTCAAAATGCTAAAATTTCTATTGAATATCAACATGCTTTTGATCAACCTAAAAAATCGGATGATATGTTTACAATACAAGCAATGATCTTATTATAAATTAAATAAAAAATCCAATCAGAAGTAAACTGATTGGATTTTTTGTTTAAAATATCTAAAATTGTTTTGATTCTGTACGTTTTCCGTGATAAAATAGTATTTTCCAATGCTCATTTTTAGCTTGTTCTTCCCATTGTAAACGATCTTCCATTGCTTTATGTCCATCAACATCATTTTTGAAAGCGGCATGATATTTCAAGTAATTTAGTTGAGGTAAATTATCTGCACCGTAAAAAACAATTTCGTTGTTTTCTTTTAACCAAAAAACTTGCTGAAAAGGGACGTGTCCTCCAGTAACTTTAAAATGAATATGATCCGAAATATCACCTTCATTTTCATTCATCCAAACGATGTTTTTAAAGTTTTTCAACTTCTTTAATCGTTCATAATTGTATGAATTATTGTTTTGTGTTATTGCATAGTCATATTCTTTTTGCTGAATATAAATTTTGGCATTTGGAAAATTACATACAAATTCATCTCCAATCCAAGAACCAATTCCATTGACATGATCTTTGTGTAAATGCGAAATCAAAACTTTTGTGATAGCTGAAGAATTGAGCCCATTTTCTTTTAATTTTCTAATCAAAATAGATTCACAATCTTCTTCAGTTCCATATCCTGCATCTATCAAAATATTTTCATTACCTATTTGCACTAAAAATGGCCGAACAGTCAAATAATAACCTTCTTTTGGTTTGATATTGGTCAAATTAGGATCTATATAATGAAAATCTTTCTTTGTACTTACTTCATAAACTCCTTCTAGCAAGGGAATAATTCTCATTTCGAAAAATTTTAGTAAAGGTAATTGTTTATCCTTTTTTTGAATGAAAAAGATTCATAATCATTGTCATTTTATTGATAAAAAGAGTGTGTTTTTGCTGTATTCGTTTTATTAACAATATTGTTAAATTATTGAATTTACTTTATTTATTTTTATTTATTATTACGTAGTTTGTATAAAAATTAAATATTTAATATAAAATTCGTTATTTAGTTGTTGGATATAATAATATTTTTTGTACATTTAAAATAGTATTAGAAAGTATAAGATTTTTTTATATTATGTTAAAATTATTTGTGTTGTTAATGGTAATAATTGGAATTCCATTATTTTTATATGGATTAACTTTCTATAAAAAGAATATTAATCATGATTAATAAGATTACGATTATTACTAAAATAAAAAAGCCTTCATTTAAAAAATGAAGGCTTTTTTTATATTGATTATTTGATAACCACTTTTCTGTTGATTTCCATTTCTGGACCTACAACTTTTATAATGTAAACTCCAGGAGTTTTGAAATCTACAGTTACTTCTTTTTGATGTGTAGAATTTTGAACTTCGTTAACTAATTGTCCATTTAAATTGAAAACTGAAATCTTGTGAATTGATTTTTGATTATTCTCTAATTTAACGACAACAGAACGAGTTGTTTTATTGTAAACTTTAACATCATCACGTTTTTGATAAACAAAATCATCAGTAGCTAAAGTAACATTCCAAACTTTTTGCGCATATTCTGGATGATCGACAAAAGGATTTCTATTTCCTTGATATTTGTAAACCAAATCATTGATGTCCGTTTCTCTTTGAGAAACAGGATCTTGTAAATGCCATGTCATTAATATTTTAAGAAAAGTATCTGTAAATACTTTATCTTTTGTTCCGTTGAACATTGCATAGCTCCATCCTTGGATTCCATTTTCTTGATAACGTGTTGCAAAATAAAAATATGCACGTGCAATATCTCCTTTAAATTCATCAATTGGCTCGAAAACTGTTCCTGAATAACCTGCAGAGTAACCTGAATTGACATTTGGTCCTAATTTTGAACCATTTTTTGATGTCGTTGTAGGATTATTCACAACACCATGAGGAAAACTACTTCTTACTCCATTCACTTTACCGTCTGTTGGCCAAATATGAAGAGGGTCAGATACCATTGGAGAGGCTTGATTAAAAACACTTTGTGGGATAAGATGTTCGCGGTTGTAACAATCTCCTTCTACACTGTAATTACCACATTCTTTTTGACCAGGTATATAATTATAAGGATCTTTTCCGTTCGTATTTTCTGAATAGATGTCAAAAATAGTATTATCTTTTTCATTATACTTATCTTGAAATCCATTGTTACTATCGGTTTGTCTATACAAACCTTTTAATGCATCATAAGATTTTGTACTATGACCTTTGATAATATTATACAATTGGGTTTTCAATTCAAATTTTTCTCCAGTTGCAGTGTTGTAATAATTAGCAGGAGCTTGTGCATAAAGGCTTGTACCTGCTAAAAATAAACTAATTTGTAAAAATATTTTTTTCATATAATTATTAATTTAATTTAAAAAAATAGAAAATCAAGTTACAAAAAAATATAACTTAATTCTCTATTTAATTATTTATTTTAATGATATTTAATTATTTAACAATTACTTTTTTATTTGTAGAATAAGTAGCTCCATTAATTTTTATAATGTAAATACCTTTCTCAAAATTTTGTAGCTCAATTGTTTTTAATTTTCTTGTATTATCGTATGAACGAACAAGTTGTCCAAATGAGTTAAATATCTGGATACTTGCAACAGTATCATCAGTAGAAGCAATTAAAATGCTATTATTTTTTGTGTAAGTTTTAATTGTATTTTTAACTTCGATGTAGTTATCATCAGTTCCTAACTTCTCCCATTTGTTCTCTGCAACAGGTCCGCCCCAAATAACAGTTGCCAAATATGGATTGTCAATAAATGGATTTCTATTTCCTTGTGCGAATTTATTTGCCGAATTTCCTAAATATTCATTTCGTTGAATTTCGATTTGAGAAACAGGATCTTCTGAATTCCATTTCAAAAATAAATCAATCATACCATCCGATGTTTGACTAGTGCTACCAACTCCGACACCTGCAGGTAAACAACGTGTTTGGTATCTAAGATACATGTACATCATCATTCGTGCAACATCACCTTTCCATTCGTCACCAGGGTACCATCCGCCAGAAACATTTTTAGAAGTTCCAGAACCATTTGCAAATTTTGAACTTCCTCTTGTAGAGTTTCTTTTAACATTAGAAGCTCTTAAATGATGTGCATCTGCACCAGGACCAGCTTCTCCTAAATTAGGTGTTCCTAAAGATTTTGCATAGGTGTGCTCTCTGTTCCATTGTGTTGTTCCACCACCATTATTGTTTACAGAGTTGTAATAAGCATCATCACTTGTTGTAGAGTTTTTATTGTATCCATAAATTTGGATAACACGTGTAGAGTTCGTAGGATCTAAATCAGTTACTTTTAATGCATCCCAAACTTCTCCATAACTAAGTTGTTTTTTGTGTGTAGTTGTGATAAGCGTTGTTAATTCTTTTTTTAGCTCTTGACCTTTCAAATTTAGATCAATACTGTTGTAATAAGGTTGTTGCGCAAGCCCAGTAAAACATGCAGCAAAAAATAAAATTGTAGAAATTTGTTTCATAATGTAATTTTAAAAGGCTACAAATTTATATATAAAAAGAAGAGTAAAAATTAATTAATTGTAAAATTTCAATTAATTAAACATAATTCATAATATATGATATTTTTTTGATTAAAATTCATTTTAAAACATGATAAAACTCATTTATGATATTATTTGTACGATTCGTAGATAATTAGAGAATCTTGTATTTGTTTGTTCAAGAGTTTGTGTAAACCTGGTTGATTTAATGAAACACCCGCAATTTTAGCCAGTCTTTTCTGAAATTTGCTTGATTCTAAAATAAATTTTGAACGATACGAATCTTTGTCTATTACCTTTTTTATTTGTAAATCTTTAAAATCTTTTCTTAATTTACGTGCATATAATTCTGACAAATCAAATTGTAACTGCATTTCTTGTAAAATACCTTCGTGTTTCATAGAAACCCATGAATTTGATTCATCAAAACGATTAAAAACTTTTAATTGTGGAATTTCTCCATCTGTTTCTGCGATTTGCCAACCAAGTTTAGAATCTAAATAACCTTGAGGTGTTTTGATTTGATTTGGTTTTTTCTTGAAATTAGTATAATCTAGTTTTATATCTTTTCTCCACTCAATCAACGATTGTGCATTAGAGAAGCTAAAAACCATTAAAAAAGTAATTAAGCAAAAATTTTTTACCATAATAATTTATACTAGTGTTTCCAATAAATCAAGACGCATACCATGAGATCCTTTTATCAAAATATTTTGGGAATTTATGGCATTATTTTTTAAAAATTCTTCAAAAGATTGACGATTGTCAAATTTTACAACATTTGTATTTGTTGCGTTTGTTTCTTTAAAATGAAGACCTAAGATATAAATTTGATTAAAATTTAGGCTTTCAGCTAATTCTAAAATACGTTGATGCTCGGTTTTACTTTCTTCACCAAGTTCAAACATATCTCCTATAACAATAGTTTTTGAGCCTTCAAATTTTGCGAAATTATTTAGAGAAGCCTCCATACTACTTGGATTTGCGTTATAAGCATCCATTACAATTTTATAGTTTTCTTTTTCTATAATTTGTGAACGATTGTTTGATGGATAATAATTTTCGATCCCTTGTTTGATTAAATCAGAATCAATACCGAAATATGAACCAATTGCAATTGCACACGAAATATTACTGAAATTATAATTTCCTGTTAAATGAGATTGTATGTCTAAATTTTGATATTTAACGGCTAAATATTCTTGTTTATTTTCAAGTAATTCAATTTGATAATCTGCATTATTTTGATCCGAAAAAGTAATTTGTTTTATATCTATTGTTTTTTCGACTTGAATAGGATCATTTGCATTAATAAAAGCTATTTTATTTGCAGATTTTAGATAATCATATAATTCAGATTTACCTTTAATAACACCTTCAAATCCTCCAAAACCTTCTAAATGAGCTTTACCGAAATTGGTAATATAACCAAAATCTGGTTGAGAAATAGAAGCCAATAGTTCGATTTCTTTTTGATGATTCGCGCCCATTTCTATGACTGCAATTTCTGTGTTTTCTGGAATAGAAAGTATAGTTAACGGAACACCAATATGGTTGTTTAGATTTCCGAATGTATAATGTGTTCTGAATTTTTCTTTTAGAACAGCAGAAATTAATTCTTTTGTAGTTGTTTTACCATTAGATCCTGTTAAACCTATAAATGGTATTTTGAGATAATTGCGATATGTTTTGGCTAAATCTTGTAAAGTTTTTAAGGCATCATCAACCAAAAATATATTATTTGTTTGATTTTCAAATTCTGCTTCATCAACAATTGCTATACGCGCACCTTGATTTATTGCTTCTTGGGCAAATGTATTTCCATTGAAATTTGCACCTTTTAGAGCAAAAAAGATACAATCTTTTGAGATATTACGAGTATCTGTCGTAACTGTTTTCGATTTTAAAAATTGTTCGAATAGTTCTGCTGTTGTCATGAATCTGAAAAATAGATAAATTTATTTGTATGCAAATATAAAGTATTATACATCGAAATTTTAAATTTACAATAGTATTTTGAGTATGAATGTTCTAAAAAATAAAACCTTAAAATTTATTGAAAAATCAGTATGATATTAATCTTTGTATACAAGTCTGTTATATTAAAATCACTACATTGTCGACTTTATATCAGTGCTAGGAAAAAATGAAAATAAAAGAGATAGAGATAAATAAATTAGAGACAGAGCGGTTGATTCTTATTCCATTTACACAAGATATTTGCGAAAATATTTTATATAATGATTATGAATTGCTTTATGAGCAAGGTTATAAACGTGGAAAAAGTTGGCCAGACCTTGATGTAATGGATACAATACCCAAAATTATAGGAAAATTATCTATTAATGATTATGTGACAGGTTTTGAATCGTGGTTAATCATTAAGAAAGATACACGAGAAATAATAGGAGATGTAGGTTTTAAAGGTTACAATTTTGAATTTCAGAATGTTGATATTGGTTACGGAATTATTACAGAAGAAAGAGGTAAAGGTTTTGCGCAAGAAGCTTCGAGAGAATTAATTCGTTGGGCTTTTTCTCAAGAAATTGTAAGAGAAATAACAGCAAAATGTTTTTCGGATAATGTAGAGTCTATTAATCTTTTGAAAAAACTTGGGTTTTCTCCAATTTATGAAAACGAAGATGTGATTGATTGGTCTTTGAAAATGAGCTAATAATTCAAAATAAAATAAATAATAATAAAAAATAGCGATGAAATTTTCATCGCTATTTTTTATATTATATCTAGAAAGGATAATTATCCTCTACGTTTACGTTTAGATTCGAAACTACCAGAGTATTCTTGTGCTACACGGAAACCAATCCAGTTTGTTGCTTGTGCTTGGTGTAAGTAACGCCTTTGTCCAGCGTCAATCCAATAAATAGGATCTTTCCAAGACCCACCTTTTACAACGCGAGTTTCATCAGAAATATCAGAAGTACGTTTTTGCGTATCTTTTTCTAAAATAACACGACCTTTTTCGTCAACTCTAAATTTACGTTGAGGTGCATTATACATATCTTCTGTTGCACCGTCTGCAGATTTTCCTTCTTCAACTCTTGGATTAAGAGAAGAATTTGGATCTCCGTCACGGTAATTTGTTAAATCGTACTCAACTTCTTTTTTGTATGCTCCAGGTAAACCTTTGTATACTAAACGACCGTTGTCTAATGTATCATATTCAACATTTGTTTCGTCAAATTTCTCGAAACCACCTTGTCCGTTGTCAATATTCTTTTTGAAAACATTACCACGATAGTAGTTGAAGTCGTTTGCTTCTTCATCAATAATAGGACGATAAACATCAGAAACCCATTCAGCAACGTTACCTAACATACCGTATAAACCGAAATCGTTAGATGGATATTTTCTTACATCACTTGTGATTGCAGAACCATCATTTCCAAATCCACCAATACCAGAGTAATCTCCACGACCTTGTTTAAAGTTATCTAAATATTGACCTCTTTGAGCTCCTTTTACAGTTCTTAAGTTGTTTTGTGCAACTTCTTTTCCTTTGTATTCGTTGTACTCACGATTTCCAGGTAAAGCTAAAGCCGCATATTCCCATTCTGCTTCTGTTGGTAAACGGAAAGGTTGAACTTCTAAAGATCCAGTAGCACGATTAGCTTTTAAGATACGTTGATTTTGAGATTTGATTTGATTCGCTCTCATAATCTTAGTAGAATCTATTGCTTCGTTTACATTCGTATCTCCTAATTTATATTGCTCTGCACTAAACGTTTTACTACCATAATTATATTCTTCGTTAGAATAATAATCTTTAGATAGAATTCCTTTAGCCATTAATGCTTTTTCGTTTGCACGGTCTGTTAACCAATCAGTGTAATTAACTGCTTGTAACCAAGAAATACCAACTACTGGATAGTAGCTAAATTCTGGAGAAAACAAATAATTTTCTGTCGAAAAATCATCACGAGACAATTGATTATTGAAAACCGTTTCGTCTGGTAAAGCTCCATTATAGATATCTTTGTATTGCGTATCTTCTGGAGGAAATACAACTTTTAGCCAAGTTAAATATTCCTTATATTCATAGTTTGTTACCTCAGTTTCTCCGATAAAAAAAGATTTTACTTGCATACGAACAGGAGAGTTATTCCAGTCATGTAACACATCATCTTTAGTTATACCCATGGTAAATGAACCACCTTCGATAAAAACCATACCAGGCCATGCCTTGATATTTTCTTTCTTTTTACCTGAAAAAAACCAACCTTTACTGTCGTTTGGTTTCCAACCTGTACGGCTTGTGAAATTTTTTGTTCCACCTCCTTTTTTCTTACCTGAACTGCTTGCGCAACCCATGAATACGCTCATAGTAACGGCTGCAAGAGCAAGAGAAAAAATACGTCCTTTATTCATTTTCATAGAATATTTCTGGTTTTCAAATATTAAATTTAATGCAAATAAAAGCATTTGACATTAATCTTACAACGAAAAAATGCTTTATTTCTTATCTGTAACGCAAGAAACTTTTTTTTATTTTACAATTGAAAATATATTTGTCAAAATAGCGTTTAATTGACATGAAGAAATATTTTATTTTAGCCGCAGCTTTATTTCAATTTCCTCATTTATTTAGTCAAACTTACAAAATAAATTGGGAGAATAATCAAACAATTTCTTTAACGAATGGTACAACTGTTAATGTTCCGTACTTTTCGAATAAAGAAAATTATTCGATTGGAAGTTATTTTCTTCCAGAGTTTATTGTAGAGTTAAGTTCTTCTAATCGAGAGGCTGAAGTTACAAATGTGCAGTATCGCGAGATTGGAAATGAATTGGGCGATTTAGATACTTCTTCTATAAAAGAGCAAATTAGCTACACATATTATTCTATTATAGATAAAAAAGGACAACAAAAATTGGTTGTTAAAGTTTCTCCATTTGTTAAACAAAACAATAAAATTTTGAAGGTTGAATCTTTTTCAATTGTTCAAAAATCGAATACACTAAAGAAAAGTTCTCGAAAATTAATCGATAATTCGACAAAAAGTGTATTAGAAAAAGGAGAATGGTTTAAAATAAAGGTATCAAAAGGAGGTGTTTTTAAATTAGATAGAAACTTTTTTACGAAAAATGGTATTCCAACAAATCTTGATCCACGTAAATTAAAAGTATACGGAAACGGAGAAGGTCGTTTGATGGAAAATACAACCAATGATAGAGTAGGTGCATTAAGTGAAATTCCAATAAAATTTGTTGGTTCCGAAGATGGTAGATTTGATAATAGCGATTATGTTATTTTTTATGCAAAAGGTCCACATCAATGGTATAGAGATGAGTCTACAACAGCAAATGATATAAAATTACGTTATAATCTTTACGATGACTATGCTTATTATTTTATTTCTTATGAAGGTGAAAATGGAAAACGAGTAGGAGATTCTTCAATTTCGGGAAGTGCTGTAAAAACATATTCTCAATTTGATAATTTACAGTTTCACGAAAAAGATTCGATTAATCTAAATGGATTAGGACAAATTTGGGTTGGTGAAAATTTAGCCGTAAATGGAGGTTTCAAGAAAACATTTAAAGCTAATTCTATTGTAAATGGAGGTGAGGCTTTTCTGAGATATTCATTGGTTGGTAAAAATGCGAATAGTAATGGTTTTACGATTGGTATTAATGGACAAAGTTTTACTGGAGTTTTGGGTGATTCTGCGTTTACTAGAGTCCAGAAAGATATACCAATTTCACTTACTTCGAATACAATAGATATTTCTGTAACATCTAATGGAGCAAATCCGTCAGGATTAGGATTTTTAGATTATTTACAACTTCGTTTTAAAGATAATTTAGTTTATAATAACGAACAGTTTACATTTCGTTTTTTAGAAACTGCTGCAAATAGTGGAGTTAATGCTTTTACACTTCAAAATTCGTCTAATGTAAATGTCTGGAATGTTGCTGATATTCATCAAATATCAAACATAAAACCAGAAGGAACAGGATATAAATATCAAACAATTTTACCAAATGAGTTTATTGCATTTAAAGATGAAAATGCTTTTACAACAATAGATTATGTTGGACGAGTTCCGAATCAAAATATACGCTCATTAAGTAATCTCAAATATGTTATTGTTACGCATCCAAAATTTATAGAAGAAGCGAACCATTTGGCTCAATTCAGAAAAACACATGATAATATAGAAGTTGCTGTTGTAACGACAGATCAGGTTTATAATGATTTTTCATCTGGATCTCAAGATCCGATTGCAATTCGAGATTTTTTTAAATTTCTAAAAGATAATAATAACCTAGATTTAGAATATGGAGTATTATTTGGTGCGACAACTTATGATCCAAAAAATAGAGTAAAAGAATTTACAACTTATCTTCCAACTTTTACGGATGAACCTTCTCTTAATATTGATGGTGCAATTGCAACAGATGATTATTTTGCGATGTTGTCTGATGATGTAAAAATGTTATCAAACAATGTAGATGGAATTTATGCTTATGATGCGAATTGGTTTGATATTGCTGTAGGCCGTATTTCTGCAGCAAATACATTAGAAGCTAAAGTTTTAGTAGATAAAATAATTTCATATTATGATAAGGTTCAAGGAAAAGGGATGTCTTATGGAGATTGGCGTACGAAAGTAACATTTGTTAGTGGTAGTGATGTTCCGATTAATACAGTTGATAATCCTGATTTTGATAAAAAAATAAGTAAAGAATTTGATAAAGAAGAAAATTTACTTTATACTGTTAATAAGATTTATACTTCAGCTCATCAATCCGAAGGTACATCTGCAGGTCTTCGTTACCCAACTGTTAATCAGGGAATTTTAAATTCAATAGAGTTAGGTTCTAACTTTGTAATGTATTATGGTCATGGAGGACCTCGTAGTTGGTCACAAGAGCGTATATTAACAGCTGAAGAATTAACAGGTTTATCTAATTTTAATGCAGCTTATTCTCGTTTACCAATTGTATGTACTGTTACGTGTGATTTTACAGTATGGGATTTACCACAATACAATTCTGCAGGAGAGGCTATGCTAAAAAATTTTAATGGAGGTGCATTAGCAATGATTACAACGAATCGTCCTATAGACTCAGGTTATGGAAAGTCAATGAATGGATATTTAATACAAGAATTTTTTAGAAAAGATGTATTAGAAAATCAATCAATAGGACATGCTCTAAATAATGTTAAAGTGAATTTCCCTTCAAATGATAGTGATAATAAAAAAGTTAGTATTCTTGGAGATCCAATGTTAGGGGTTCATCGTCCCAAACAAAAAATTATTATTACAAGTATTAATAATAAAAAAGATGTAGATATATTAAACGGAGGAATAATGCAAGCTTTAGATTTTGTAACAATTAAAGGTAATATTAATCAGTTAAATTCTTCTACTATTGACGCTAACTTTAATGGTAAAATCTCAATAAGCCTATTTGATAAAAAACAGACGAATAAATACTTAGAAAGATGGACTGATACTTTCGAGACGGAAAATAAAACAATATATAAAGGAACTGGAAAAGTAGAAAATGGTGAGTTTACTATTCAATTTTATGTGCCAAAAGATATAAATTATGAAGCTGGCGATCGTAAAATAAAATTTTATGCATGGGACGAAAAAGATGGAAAAGATGCTTCTGCATTAGAACCAGTTTCTATGGAAGGAATTAATGAAGAAGGTTTAAATGACGATGAACGCCCACAAGGTAAATTATACATGAACAATTTACATTTTGCAGATGGTGGAATTACAGATCGTTCACCGTATTTGGTAGGTTGTTTGACAGATAATACAGGAATTAACGCAACAGGATCTAGTATTGGTCACGACATCGTAGCAACAATAGATGGTAAAGTGCAAGATGCTTATGTGTTGAATGAGTATTATGACGGTGGCGATGCCAATCCATGTGTCAACAAAAATTTCGAAGATTATCAAAAAGGTCAAGTCATGTATCAATTAAAAAATCTTGAACTTGGTCAACATACCGTAAATCTTAAATTTTGGGACATCAACAATAATTCCAATACAACAACGTTAGACTTTGTAGTAATGGAAAACGGAACGGGACAATTACACATCGATAAGTTGTTAAATTGGCCTAATCCATTTACAAAAAATACCTATTTCCATTTCGAACATAACTGTGATTCTGAGTTAGATGTAATGGTACAGATTTTTACAATTTCGGGTAAATTAGTAAAAACTGTACGCAAAACAGTTTCTGCAGAACCTTTCCGAGAAGGTTATCGTACCGGAAAATATGCGATAGAATGGGATGGTTTGGACGATTTTGGTGATAAAATAGGAAAAGGAGTCTATATTTACAAAGTTAATGTAAAAGGTGTGGACGAATCTGTTTGTAAAGGTTCTGCTGCAGCTGTAGAAAAACTTGTAATTTTAAAATAATAATAAATTTATATAATCAATAATAAACGAATGAAAAAAATTACCGCAAGCTTATTGATTTTAGCATCGGCTTTTTCGTATGCACAATATAGTACACAGGCAGAAGCAGAAAGTGCTTTGAAAGATGAATTAAAACTTCCAAATCCAATTTTGACTGGAGCTCCATTCTTAAGAATTTCTCCAGACGCACGCGCAGGAGGTTTAGGAGATCAAGGTGTTGCGACATCTGCTGATAATTATTCTCAATTCTGGAATGCTGCAAAATATTCATTTGCACAAGATTATTCGGGAGTAGCCTTTTCGTATACACCCTATATGACTTCGTTAACAAGCGATGTTTTCTTATTAAATGCAACGTATTACACATTTTTAGGACAAGATGAGCGTAGTACATTAGGTGCGAGTATCTACTATTTTAATATGGGAGAAATCGAACTAAATAGTCTTGGTGTAAACAATGAAATTGTATCTAATGGAATGGCAAAACCAAACGAATTCTCTATTGACTTATCGTATGGTTTACGCTTAACAGATAATTACTCGATGGCTGTAACAGGACGTTTTATTCGTTCAGATTTATTCAACGGAATTAGTGATGGTACAGTACAAGCTGCTAACACATTTGCTGTAGATTTAGCTGGTTATTACCAATCTGAAACAATGGATACCAATAACTTCGAAGGAAAATTACGTGGAGGTTTCCAAATTTCTAACATTGGTCCAAAATTAGACTATTCAAATTCAGAAGATAATGCATCATACTTACCAACAACATTACGTTTGGGAGTTGGTTATGATTTCAAGTTTGATGATTACAATAAAGTAGGAATTACAACAGAATTTTCTAAATTATTAGTGCCTACACCAGACGTTAGAGTAGAGGAAAAAGAAGACGGAACATATGAAGTTGTAAGAGATATTCCTAATAAAGGAGTTATGGAGAGTATGTTTGGTTCTTTTGGTGATGCACCAGGAGGAGGAAGCGAAGAGTTAAAAGAAATTGCGTACTCTATTGGTGCGGAATATTCTTATAACGATGCATTATTTGTACGTGCAGGTTATTTCCACGAAAGCCCAATGAAAGGAGATCGTCAACATCTTACATTAGGTTTGGGACTTAAATACAATGCTTTTGCATTTAACGCATCATACTTAATTCCAATGTCAGACACAAACAATGCATTAGAAAATACATTGCGTTTTGGTATTGCTTGGAATTTCGGTGGAGAAACACAAAATAATTACGATTATTAAAATATAGTTAAAAATTATCATAAAAAGAGGTTTGCCATTGGTTAACCTCTTTTTTTTATTAACTTATGTCAAGTTTTAAAACCAAACTTAAATTTAATTTTATAAAAAAATAAAATGTCAAACGTAGGATTAATATTAGAAGAAAAAGCAGCTGATATAGGCAATTTTTTAGTAGGTAGATTATTACCTTTTCGTCAAAAAAGACATGTCGGACCATTTGTATTTATCGATCACATGGGACCAACAAAATTGAAAGATTACGAAAACCTTGATGTTGGTCCTCATCCACACATCGGTTTATCAACGTTAACTTATTTGTTTGAGGGAGCTGTAATGCACCGCGATAGTTTGGGAACTAAACTAGAAATAAAACCTGGTGCAGTAAACTGGATGACAGCAGGAAAAGGTGTAGTACATTCCGAAAGAACACCAGATTATTTACGTGTTACAGAAAAAACAATGCATGGTTTGCAAATTTGGGTTGCTTTACCAAAAGAACTAGAAGATATAGAGCCAAGTTTTGTACATGTATCAGAAGATAAATTACCTACTTGGTCGGACGAAAATGCTCAATATAGATTAATTGCAGGTAAATTTAGAGAACATGAATCTGCTGTACCAGTATACTCTCCGCTATATCTTATTGAAATTAAAGCAGAAAATGATTTTAATCTTTCAATTGGTAAAGATTTATACGGAGAATCTGCATTATATGTATTAGAAGGAGAAATTGTAGACGGAGGAGAAACTTATGGAACGAAACAATTGTTAGTTGCAAAAGATGCAAAACTTTGTGAATTTGAAATGAAAGCTGGAACAACAGTTTATATTTTTGGAGGAGATGCATTACCAGAAGAACGTTTTATTTTCTGGAATTTTGTAAGTTCTTCTAGCGAAAAAATAGAAAAAGCAAAACAAGATTGGATTAATCACAAGTTTCCTAAGGTGCCAGAAGATGATGATTATGTTCCAATTCCACCAGCGCAAATTAATGCAAGACCTAGTGGAGGCGAAAAAAAGGATTAATAAATAAAATAAAAAATGAATACTATAAATGCAATATCCGTATCGACGGATAAGAATTATATTTCGAATATTGATGTAGGAAATCATCAATTTATTGTAGATGAGCCAGTAGATAAAGGAGGTTTAGACACAGCTCCAAAACCAAGTCAATTACTTGGTGCGTCACTTGCATCTTGTACGTCTATTACACTGCAAATGTATATGAATTTCAAGGAGTTTGATTATAAAAAAGTTGAGGTTGATGTGAATTTTGAAGTAACAACAACAGAACCAATCAAATTTCAACGTCATATAAAAATTGAAGGGAATTTCGAAGAAAAAATACAAACAAGATTATTAAAGGTAGCGAATTCATGTCCTATTCATAAAATCTTAGAACGTGGTCATGAAATTGAAACAACAATAGAATTTGTTGCTCCATAATAATATCCATAAAAAAGCCTCTAAATATTTTAGAGGCTTTTTTTGTGTTATTTAGAATATTTTTTATCCCAAAAATCTGCATTTTTAATTCCAATTTCAGATGGATTAAAATCAGGATTTTCAATTCCTTTTTCACGTTTTTGTTTGTAATCTTTCCAAACTTTCAGTCCTGTTTTACTCAATAATAAAATTGCAATAATATTTACCCAAGCCATTAGTCCAACACCTATATCACCAATTGCCCAAGCTGTTTCCGCTGTTTTTATTGTGCCGTAATAAGTTGCTAATAAAAAGCCAATACGCAATAACCAAACATATAATTTTTTGTTCCCATCTTTAAAAATGTACATAATATTTGTTTCAGCATAATAGTAATAAGCCATAATAGTAGTAAAAGCGAAAAAGAATAACGCAATTGCAACAAAACTATCTCCAAAAGCTGGAAAATGATTAGAAACGGCTGCTTGTGTAAAGCCTGTATAATCTGTTCCTGGTAAATTTTCTGTAATAAATTTATTTGCTTCTGTTGGATGATTTACATTGTATTTTCCTGTAAACAAAATCATAAAAGCAGTTGCCGTACACACAAATAAAGTATCAATATAAACAGAGAATGCTTGTACTAAACCTTGTTGTGCTGGATGCGAAACTTCTGCCGCTGCGGCTGCATGTGGAGCTGTTCCTTGACCTGCTTCGTTTGAGTAAATTCCACGTTTTATTCCCCACGCAATGGCAGAACCAAAAACTCCACTGTAAAGAGATTCTTGATTGAATGCTGAAGAAAATATTAATTTCAAAACAGATGGAATTTCGCTAAAATTCATACCAATAATTACTAAAGCCATAAGAATGTAAGCGCCTGCCATAAAAGGAACAATGAATTCTGATGCTTGTCCCAAACGTTTTACTCCTCCAAAAATAATTAAACCTAATAAAGAAATAATTGCGATTCCAACTAAATTAATTTCAAATCCAATAAAATTTAAACTCGGAATTTGAAAGGCATTATTCAAAGCAGAAGAAATACTGTTTGATTGTATTCCTGGTAACAATAATCCACAGCTAAGAATTGTAATTACAGCAAATAAAACGGCGTACCATTTTATACCTAACCCTTTTTCTATATAATATGAAGGTCCACCACGATATTCTCCATCAATTTCTTGTTTGTAAACTTGTCCTAGAGTAGATTCTATAAATGCAGAAGCACTTCCTAAGAATGCAATACACCACATCCAGAAAATTGCGCCAGGCCCGCCCATTGCAATAGCGGTAGCTACACCAACTATATTTCCTGTTCCGACACGACCAGAAATAGCCAAAGAAAAAGCTTGAAAAGGAGTTATTCCTTTGTCCGATTTTTCACCACTAAAAAGTAAGCGAACCATATCTTTGATATAAACGACTTGTAAAAATCCTGTTCGAATAGAAAAGTAAATACCTGTTATTGCGCAAAGTCCTATTAATGCATAAGACCAGACATAACCGTTGACGGCGTGAATAATTTCGTCCATGTGTAAAAAAGTGTTTTAGTGTTTAATTTGTGCTAAAATGCTAAAATATTTTTAATAAAGACGTATTAAAAATGAATCTTAAATAATAGAGTAGAGTATTTTCTTTATAGTGATGTTGTTACTATATTAATTTTATTATTTAAATGAATATGACTAACTAATTGATTTAAAATAAAAAAGACACTTCAATAGAAGTGTCTTTTTATGATGTTATCGTATTATTTTTAATTTCGCAAAATTTAATAATAATTTCTTTTCACCAGCATTATCAAAGTGAATTACAGCTTTCATATCACTTGGTTCGCCTTGTAAATCTTTTACAATTCCTCTACCAAATCGATCATGAACAACCACTTGACCAACTTCTAATCCTTGTGAATTTGCAAGATTATTTCCAGAACTTTTAGTCGTTGCAACAGGTTTGAAATTTGCTTTTGGCTGAGCTGGTTCAACTCTCGCTCTAGGATTTTGTCTAGGTACAGCTTTTTCTCGTTGTTGATATTGTTGTGGAGTAGGTTCATCTCCAAATAAATCTGCGGATAAACCACTATTATTAGACGCTCTTGCCGAAATATTTAGATTTTTCCAGTCTAAGAAATCGTCGTCAATTTCTTCTAAAAATCGAGAAGGTTCACAATCAATAATTTTTCCCCAACGAAAACGAGAAACAGAATACGTCATATAAGCTACTTTTTCTGCGCGCGTTAACGCTACATAAAACAAACGTCGTTCTTCTTCAAGTTCTGCACGCGTGTTTACACTCATCATAGACGGAAATAAATTTTCTTCTAAACCAGCTATAAATACAATAGGAAATTCAAGTCCTTTTGCTAAATGCACGGTCATCAAATTTACTTTGTTGTTATCATCATCTTCGTTATCGGCATCCGTTGCAAGTGCAATATTTTCTAAAAAACCACCAAGAGATGAATCTCCTTCGTCTAATTGTCTTTGTTCTTCAACATAACCTTGAATTGAGTTTAACAATTCTTGTACATTTTCTAATCGTGAAACTCCTTCTGGTGTAGAGTCTTCTTTTAATGCATTCAACAATTGCGTTGTTTTGGCCATTTCCATCGTAACTTCGTACACATCATGTGATTTTAACATGACTTGAAAACGTTTTATCATCAACACATAATCGTTCAGTTTATTGGCTGTACCTGCATTAATTCCGATATTTGGCGCATACATCGCAATGTTTTCTAACAAAGAAAACAAAGACATTTGATATTGATCTGCAGCGACTAATAATTTAGAAATTGTTGTTTGACCAATTCCTCTTGCCGGATAATTAATGGTACGCAACAAAGCTTCTTCATCATTTTGATTGATTAATAAACGCATATAACCAACCATATCTTTTATTTCTTTTCGCTGATAGAAAGATGTTCCACCAAAAACACGGTAACTAATACCTCTTTTGCGTAAAGCTTCTTCTAACGCACGAGATTGCGCATTTGTACGATATAGAATAGCGAAATCTTTTGGTTGTAGATGTTCATTTATCTGTCTTTCCCAAATCTGCGTTGCAATATATCTCGCTTCATCAGCATCAGAAAGACCACGGTAAATAGCTATTTTTTCACCTGTTTCATTAGATGTCCAAACATTTTTTTCAATCTGGTCTTGATTATGTTTAATGATTTGATTAGCAGCTTCAACAATCATTTGTGTCGAACGATAATTTTGCTCTAATGGATATAATTTTGCGTCAGGATAATCTGTTTTGAATGATAAAATATTACGAATATTTGCTCCACGAAACGCATAAATAGACTGCGCATCATCTCCAACAACACAAAGATTTTCGTAGCGAGAAGCCAAAGCTTTCACAATCAAATATTGTGAATGATTGGTATCTTGGTACTCATCTACCATGATGTATTTGAAACGTTCTTGATATTTAGCTAAAACTTCAGGAAAACGAGTCAAAATTTCGTTTGTACGCAATAACAAATCATCAAAATCCATTGCGCCAGATTTGAAACAACGGTCTACATAAGCTCTGTAAATATCGCCCATACGAGGTTTCATCGCTTCATTATCAGCTTCTATTAAAGCTTGATTATTATGGTAAGCACGAACTGTGATTAAATTATTTTTGTATTGAGAAATACGACCTAAGACTTGTTTGGCTTTGTAAATATCTTTATCCAGATTCATCTCGTTGATAATTTTCGTCATCACCGAAACAGCATCTTGTTGATCGTAAATTGTAAAATCTGATGGATAACCCAAAAGTGGAGCTTCTACACGCAAAATACGCGCAAAAACAGAGTGGAAGGTACCCATCCAAAGGGCTTTTGCATTAGAATCACCCACAACAGTACCAATACGCTCTTTCATTTCACGAGCCGCTTTGTTGGTAAATGTTAAAGACAATATATTGTAAGCATCTACACCTTTGTGTAGTAAATGTGCAATTCGATATGTTAAAACTCTCGTTTTTCCAGAACCCGCACCTGCAATCACCATAACTGGTCCTTCAGTAGCTTCTACAGCCAATCGCTGCGGTTCGTTCAGTTTTTCCAAATAATTTTCTTCCATCGTGTGCAAAGTTAAACTTTGTACGTAAAGGATAAAATATATTTACCTTAATTTTTTTGTTGTTGAATTATACTTTATTATAGAATTATGTTATCAGATAATAGAATTTTAGTAATATTTAGGAAAGATATCGTTGATTTGATAAATTATTAATCCTTATATTTACACAAATTTTTTATATGACAGAGGAATCAGTAAAATCAAGTAATTATGAGGTAGTAAAACAAGTGTTTACGAATTTCTTGGAAGATAAGGGACATCGTAAAACACCTGAGCGTTACGCTATTTTAGAGGAGATTTATTTTACAGATGATCATTTTGATATAGATATGTTGTATATCAAAATGAAAAACAAGAAATATCGCGTTAGCCGTGCTACTTTATATAATACAATTGAGTTGTTAATGGATGCTAAATTGGTACGTAAACATCAGTTTGGAGATCAACAAGCTCATTATGAAAAATCTTATTTTGATAAGAATCACGATCATATTATTTTATCTGATACAGGAGAAGTATTGGAATTTTGTGATCCTCGAATTCAAATAATTAAACAAACGATTGAAGAAGTTTTTGATATCAAAATTGATAATCACTCGTTGTATTTCTACGGAACAAAAAAAAACAAGTCATAATACAAGCTAACAATTGAAATGAAATTTAAAATTTCAATACTCTTAACTTGTCTTTTAACGATAAGTTTATTTGCACAACAGAAATCCGTAAAAGTAAAAGCTAAACTTCAGCACGCAGATTTAATAGAGCGTGATCCTAAGAAATATGAAGGAAATCAGTTTTTAACTGGAAACGTTGTTATCGAGTACAAAGGTGATTTGGTTTATGCGGATAGTGCTGTTTTATACCAAGATAAAAATTTGACTGTTGTATGGTCTAATGCTCGTTTGGTGAGTAAAGACAAAACAATAACAGCTGATAAAATGGAATATGATGGGAATACAACTATCGCAAAAGCGTTCAAAAATGTTGTATTAACAGATCCAGGTTCTCGTATTACAGCTGATTATATGGAATATAATAAAACAACTGAAATAGCGACAGGAATTGGAAAAGTTGAAGTTAAGACACCAACACAGCAAATTAGTTCAGAAAAAATAATTTATGAGCGTTTAACAGGAAATATTATTGTTAACGATACATATAAAACGATTGGATCTGATGGAACATTGGTCGAAGGACGAAATGTTGTGTACAATATCAAATCAAAATCTGCAAATTTTGGATCAGAGGTTTTCATTACGAATAAAGATTATACGATTTATTCTAGGAAAATGACAACGAATGATTTGACTGGAATTACAACTTTCCGAGATTATTCTAAAATAACACGTCGCAATGATCCTTCTCAATATATTATTACATCTGATGGTGATTTTAATAAAAAAACAGGAGAAGCTTGGTTAAGAAATAATTCGAAAGTATACTATCAAGATAAAACACTTACTGCTAAGAAATTATATTTTAATGATAAAACTGGTTTTGGAAAAGGAGAAGGTGATGTTTTTTTAGATGATCCAAAAGAAAAACGTTTTTTACGTGGAGATTATGGTGAAGCTTTTCGTTATTTAGACTCAGCTTATGTAACCAAAAATGCTTACGCAGTAAAGGCTTTTGATAAAGATTCTTTATATATAAGTGCGGATACTTTGTTGGCTGTAAAACGTCACGATGTAGATTCTACTTCGTTTATAAAAGCTTTTCATAAAGCACGTTTCTATAAATCGAATGCAAATGGAAAAGCAGATTCTTTGGTTTTTAATCAAACAAAAGGAATCATGCAATTTTACAAAGATCCAATACTTTGGTCAGGAGATAATCAAGTGACTGGAGATTATATGGAAGTATATACCAATATGAAAACCAATAAAATGGATTCATTAAAGGTGTTTAATAATGCTTTTGTAATTGCTAAAGTAGATTCTTTGATCGACAATGAATTTCATCAAATAAAAGGGAAATATTTAACAGTATTATTTCATGATGATAAAATTGATTTTGTAAATGTAGAAGAAAATGCTGTTGCACTAACTTATATGGACGATACAGATGCCAAAACGAAAAAGAAAGAACGTTATGGTGCTAATATTTCGTATTGTGGAATTATAGAAGTTGATGTTGTTGGTAAAGATGTAGAATTGGTTGCATGTCGCATAAAATCTGATGGAAAAATGTATCCTTTATCACAATTTCCAGATGAAATACGTTATTTACCCAATTTTAAGTGGAGAATTAGTGAACGATTAAACAAATGGAGAGATATTTTTGTCGAATCAAAATAATCTTTTTTGATTTTAATCGTTAACCATAAAAGCGACACATGAAAACAAACTACATATTTCTTGCAATTACCTTATTTTTTACAAGTTGTTATACGTATAAAGCTTTCGATCCAGAAGAATACGCTCTCGAATTAGCTAAAGAAACTACGACTAATCCTAATGAGAATAGGAGAGGTAAAGCAAATCAAATGGCAGAAGCGCGTAAACAAAGAACGCCAGCAAATCAAAATTCATTTAACAATACTAATGCATTAGTAGATGAAGAAGCGCTTGTGAAAGAAGCTTTGTTAAAAAAAGAACAAAATATAAATAAGGAAAAGCCTGTAATTGATCCATCAACAATCAAAATGACTGATATTATAAAAGAAAACAAATTTTATAAAGTTGATGTGCAGGGTAAACAATATACAATAGAAGCAAAGCAGTGGAAAGCTGACACGCTATATGCAGTTGTAAAAGGAAAAAAAGAAGAATTAAAATTTCATAAAAATGATATTTCTGATGTTCAAATCAGAAAATTTTCAAAAGGTAAATCAGATGCGCTTACAGTTGCAGCTTATGCATTAGGCGGCGTTGGTGTATTTTTATTATTAAAATAATAATGGGAACATTAAAAGAAGAATTTTTCACATATCAGGCGCAAACCACAAATTTTGCGTCTGGTTTTGAAGTTGATTATGCAAAGGGCTCTTATATCTACGGAAAGGATGGAAGAGCCTATCTTGATTTTGTAGCAGGCGTTTCTGTAAATACGTTAGGACACAGTCACCCACGCATTAATCAAGCAATTATAAATCAAGTAAACAAATATATGCATGTCGCTGTTTATGGTGAATATGCGCAAGAAAAACCAGTAGAATTGTGCAAACGTTTGGTCGATTTAACGCCAGAAGGTTTAGAACAAGTTTATTTGGTAAATTCTGGTACAGAAGCAGTAGAGGCTTCGTTGAAATTAGCAAAACGTTTTACGGGACGTCAGCAATTAATATCTTTCAGAAATGCATATCACGGTAATACACACGGTTCGTTGAGTGTTTCTGGTGATGAAAGAAAAAAGTCAGCTTTCCGACCATTGTTGCCAGAAGTTTATTTTATTGATTTTAATAACGAAGCTGATTTACAAAAAATTACAACAGAAACTGCTGGTGTTATTGTAGAAAGTATTCGTGGAGCTTCAGGTTTTCGTTTACCAGAAAATGATTTCTTTATCAAACTAAAAAATCGTTGTGAGGAAGTTGGCGCGTTGCTGATAATGGACGAAATACAGCCAGGTTTCGGGCGAACAGGAAAATTATTTGCTTTCGAACATTTTGGTATTGTACCAGATATTGTGGCAATGGGAAAAGGAATGGCTAGCGGTTTACCTGTTGGTGCATTTATGACGTCCAATAAAATTATGTCATCGCTAAAACAAAATCCACAATTGGGACATATTACAACTTTTGGTGGAAACCCAGTTATTGCAGCGGCTTCTTTAGAGTTATTGAATGTTATTGAGGATGAAAAATTGATGGAAGATATTGACCGTAAAGAGCAATTGTTTAGAGAAAATCTTCAACATCCAAAAATTAAAACAATACATGGAAAAGGTTTGATGCTTGCTCCAGAATTATCTTCACCAGAATATACAATAAAAGTACAAGCAGAATGTATGAATCGCGGTTTAATACTTTTCTTCTTGATGTATAGTATAGAGAATTTAAGAATTACACCTCCAATTAATATTTCTGATGAAGATATTATAAAAGGTTGTACAATCTTAAAATCTGTTTTAGATGATTTAAATTAAAACTTGAATTAAAATAATATAAACAAAAGACAATCTGTGATTTACTTATTGTCTTTTGTTGTTTTAAATTTATTTTTTTCTTCCGTAAATTAATAATCTTTTGAATGAATAAATTGCAGGAAATGGCTCAAAATAATTTTTGATTCGTCGTAGAAATTCCTTCACAAAAAGTTCTTGCTCATGTACCGTAAGCCTTTCCATGTAAGGAATTAGTGCTGATCCAGAAATAAAATTATACAATTCAGTTTCATTATTAGCATAAATTGGATACACACGCAAACTGATATTCAAATCTTTCAAACCTTCATCAAACATAATTTTTACATATTCATCAATGCTTAATAAAGGTGATTCTTGATGATAACCACTCAGAAAATCCGAATAAGGTTGTTCTTGTACAAGTTCACTTAAAATAATATTCAAAATATTTTCCTTTTGACAAGGCATTTGAATAGCAAATTGACCATTATCATTCAGTTTCGAAATTAATTTTGGAAACAATTCGACATGATTATCAGACCATTGTAAAGCTGCATTACTGAAAATTAAATCATATTTAGAATCAGAATCAGCAAATTCTTCAATCGTTGTTTGCTCAAAACGTAGATTTTCATGCTCTAAATCTTTCGATTTTTCTAACATTTCCGTTGACGAGTCAATTCCTAAAAAACTTGCTTGTTTAAATTTTTCTGATAAAATAGCAGTTTGCTCACCAGTACCACAACCAACATCTACACAATTATTTAAATTTTCATCAGAAATGAGGCTTATTAAATCATAAAATGGCTGATAACGAATACTTTTGAAGGTGTTATAGATTTCTGGATTCCAAGGCATAATGTAATTTTATATTAAATTTAATCAATTTCTTTTTGTGTTAAAGAATTTTTTGGATTATAAATGAATTAAAAATTAGATTATTTTTACACCTAACTAACCAACTCTGCTATGATTGAGAATTTACCTTTCTTTTTTACAATTATTGTTTTAATTGTATTATTAAATGTTTGGGCGAATAAATTAAAAATTGCTTATCCAATATTACTTGTAATTGCTGGTTTAGGAATTAGTTTTATTCCAGAATTACCTATGCTTCATATTGATCCTGATTTAATATTCTTTATTTTTTTACCTCCATTATTATTTGAAGCATCTTGGAATGTTTCTTTAAAAGAAATGAAAAAATGGTGGCGTATTATTGGAAGTTTTGCCTTTTTAGTTGTTCTTTTTACAGCTTTTCTAGTAGCAATAGTTTCAAATCATATTATTCCGGGATTTAGTATTGCATTAGGTTTTGTATTAGGAGGTATTGTTTCTCCTCCAGATGCAGTAAGTACTGGTGCAATTACAAAATTTGTGAAAATACCGAAATCTACTTCAGCAATATTAGAAGGTGAAAGTTTATTGAATGACGCTTCGTCATTAATTATTTTAAGATTTGCATTAGTTACTGTTGGTACTGGACAGTTTCTTTGGCAAGATGCTATTGTTGATTTTGTTTGGATGCTAATTGGCGGTGTAGGTATCGGCTTAATAATCGCTTGGATTTTTATGCAAGTACATAAAAGATTAACAACAGACGCGCCATCAGACATTATTTTAACCCTTATTGTTCCTTATATTATGTATTATATTGCAGAAGAAACACATTGTTCTGGTGTTTTGGCAGTTGTAAGTGGAGGATTGTTTATGGCATCAAATCAATTAAATTTTTTGAGCAGCAGTAGCCGACTAAAAGGGTTTAATTTTTGGGAAAGTTTTGTGTTTTTATTAAATGGTTTAGTATTCTTTATAATTGGTTTAGGATTACCCGAAATTGTAGCAGGAATAAAAAGTAACGGAATTCCGATAGAAACTGCTATTGCTTATGGTGTTATTGTTACAATTGTTTTGATAGTTGCTCGAATTATAAGCTCTTATGTAGCCATGTTTTCGACTATTGTATTTCGACCACATGTAGCCCGTAATATGAATTTTAATAGAAGAAGTCTTTTATCTCCTCTAGTATTAGGATGGACGGGGATGCGTGGAGTAGTTTCGCTGGCAGCGGCTTTATCTATTCCTTTACAGTTAAACGGAGCACCTTTTCCGTACCGAAACTTGATTCTATTTGTAACCTTTGTTGTCATACTTTTAACATTAGTCATTCAAGGTCTTACATTACCTTACATAATAAATAAGTATAAACCATTTTTGGGCTTAGAACAATTAGAAAAAGAAAAAGGAGATGCAGAGATGCATTTACAAATTAAAAAAGATCTAAAACAGCATGTTTATTTACATATTAAAGAAAAGTATGAAAGAGATTGGATTGGACATACTGGTATGGAGCGTGTTTTGAAACATTGGGAAGATCAAGTAAATTCACAAGATATTCGTTGGATTGATGATAATATAAAAATTGTTTTATTAGAAATGTTCGAAATTCAGCGTGATTATTTAAAGGAATTAAATAAAAATCCTGAAATTAATGAAGAATTAATTCGTCAACAAATTCATCAAATAGATCTAGAAGAAGAAAGAATTCGTTATGTGTAATTTTATTCTCGTTTAAGTTTCAATAAATATGTATTTTTAACAATCAATCTAATTCTAATTATTCGATGAAAATCAAAACGAAAAAGTTTCTAAAAAAAACATTTTATACTATTTTAATTTTAGCAATATCAAGTCTTTTATTTACAACTTTTGCTAATTATAAAATAGAAAAATCAACCGAAGAATTTGTTACAGATAAATTAGAAATTTTACCGAAAACAAAAGTTGCAGTTGTTTTGGGAACTGCGCCAAACTTGGTGGGCGGTTATCAAAATTATTATTTTACGTATCGTATAGAAGCTGCGACAAAATTGTATAAATCGGGAAAAGTAACGCATTTTATTTTGAGTGGAGATCATGGAAGAAAAAACTACAATGAACCAGAAGCAATGAAACAAGCCTTGATAAAAAATGGAATTCCAGCAAATGTGATTTATTTAGATCATGCAGGTTTCAGAACCTTAGATTCTATGATACGCGCGAAAGAAATTTTTGGTCAGAATGAATTTATTGTTGTTTCGCAAGAATTTCATAACGAGCGTGCAGTTTATATTGCTCGTCAAAACGGAATTAAAGCTTTTGGTTATAATGCCAAAGATGTCAATAAACATGCAGGATTGAAAACAAATATTCGCGAATATTTTGCTCGAACTAAAGTTTTTATTGATAGCTTTTTTAATGTTCAACCAAAATTTTTGGGAGAGAAAATTGAGATAATATGAAATCACTTTTATTCATCATAAATATATTTTTTAGTCCAATTATATTTGCTCAAGATTTGATTGATACTGATGGAGATGGAATTCCTGATGTTGAAGATCATTGTCCAACTGTAAAAGGTCCAAAAGAAAATAATGGATGTCAGTGGCAAGAAATGATTTGTTATTCGACTCCGACAATTTACTTTGATAAAGATAAAACTGAAATTAGTGAATCTGAATTAAAACAACTTGATAATTTTATTTCATCATTTTTAAATTCTTTAAAAGTAGAAGATATTGAGAAATTATCAATTATTAGTTATACAAATTTAGATTCAGATAAAAATAAGTTGAAAAGATTAGCAAAGAAAAGAGCTGAAAATGTCAAAAAATATATGATTAAAAATAATAAGATATTTAAGAATATTAGCATCGAATTAAAACTTGATTCAGATTTAAGATGGAAAGAATGCATTGATGAAGAATGTCCAGAATGGAAACTTAAAGAAGAAAATAGAATTTCATTTGGAATTAGAAAAGAGAAACCAAGTAATTGATGATTTCTCTTTTATTATGAATATTTTTTATTTTAAACGACTAAAATAAGCTCTTAGAATAGTATCGTTATCCGCATTTCGAGTATCTATTTCTAAAATCTTCGGACGATTACTTTCATTGTAAAAATCTTTGAAAGTTGTTTCTAAATCAGTTAAATTATTGACCGATTGATATTCAAAATCGTACATTTTTGCCAATAATTCTGCCGTATAATGATGTTTTGTAACAAAGAAATCTTCCACAACATCGCTTTCAGAAGGTCCAGGAATAAATTTAAAAATATTTCCTCCACCATTATTAATCAAAATAATTCTGAAATTATTCGGCATATTCACATTCCACAAAGCATTTGAATCATAGAAAAATGAAATATCTCCAGTAATCATCACCGTATTTTGCTCCGAAGCAATACAAGCACCGACAGCGGTAGAAGTAGAGCCGTCGATTCCACTGGTTCCGCGGTTACAAAAAACAGGATTAGAATTTTTGTGATCAAACAATAATCCGTAACGAATTACAGTCGAGTTTCCGTATTGAATTTGCCAATTTTCGGGATAATTTCGAATAATAGAATCAAACGCTTTCAAATCACAAAACGGAATCATATTGATGTAATTGTTGTGTTTAACGTTGTTCGCTTCACGAATTGTATTCCATGTTTCGTAATAATCAGATTCTTTTGGATTTACAAATGGTACAAATTGCTCTAAAAACAATTCAGGTTTTGTTTCAATTTTATCTGTCAAAGCCTGAAAAGTATCTGGTTGCCAATATTCGTCCAAATGCCAATGTTGTGTTGGTTTGTGGTCACGCAAGAATTTTTTTATCTTTTTCGAAACCACATTTTGTCCAATTGTCAATAAAATATCTGGTTTCAATGTTTCCAATTCTTCGTCAGAATACGGGAAAATAACTTGATCTATTTTATTGAAAAATCTTTTATCATTTATATTAGAAGTCACTTCATTCAGCACAACGACAGAATCATCTTGCGCCAATTGTTTCACAAATTTTCCAAATTCTGAATCAGGATGATGTAAACCAACCAAAATCATTTTACGTTCAGAAGCATTCCAACGTTTCATAAAATCAATCACATCAATTTCTGGATACTCTTTTGCCGGAATTGTTATTGTATCAATTTCTATTGCAGATTCGGTTACATATTCGTACAAAGGTTCAGAAAATGGCATATTAATATGGATTGGAGCAGATTTGTGCATACAATCTATTAACGCATATTTTGTTAACAACATATTTCGTGTCAAATCATCTGTTTCTTCACTCTCAGAAAGCTGAACATTATGAACAGAATGTTTCTCAAAAATATCTTTTTGACGAATAGTTTGTCCATCAAAATTATCTACCAAATGTTCTGGACGATCGGCAGAAAGCACAATTATAGGAACATTCTGAAAAAAAGCTTCTGTAATTGCGGGATAATAATTTGCAGTTGCCGAACCAGAAGTACAACATACTACAACAGGTTTCTGAATTTGTTGCGCCATACCCAAAGCCACAAAACCAGCCGAACGTTCGTCAATCACACTAAATGTTTTGAAACGTTTGTCGTTAGCAAATTGCATAGTCAAAGCGCCATTGCGAGAGCCTGGTGAAAGAATTATATGATCAATTCCGAAAGCTAAAAAAGTTTCGGCAATTAATTGAACATTTAATTTATTTGATATTTTTCTCAATTGGAAATTCTTAGATTAAAAAAGGTTTTGAATAGCAAATTTACTAAACAAAACCTTTATAAAAGTATGATATTTTATAGAATTAAGTGTGTAAACCTCCGTCAACACTTAAAACTTGTCCTGTTACATAACTTGATAAATCCGAAGCTAAGAATAAACATGCATTTGCAACGTCTTCTGGCTGTCCACCACGTTTCAATGGAATTCCATTACGCCATTCTTCAACCACTTTTTGGTCTAAAACTTCTGTCATTTCAGTTTCGATAAATCCTGGTGCAATTGCATTACAACGGATGTTACGAGAACCTAATTCTAAAGCTACAGATTTTGAGAAACCAATTAATCCTGCTTTTGATGCAGCATAATTTGCTTGTCCAGCATTTCCTTTAATTCCTACAATAGAAGACATGTTAACGATAGAGCCAGAGCGTTGTTTCATCATAGGTTTGATGACAGCTTTAGTTAAATTGAAAGCAGAATTTAAGTTTGTTTGAATTACATTTTCGAAATCTTCTGCAGACATTCTCATTAATAAGTTGTCTTTTGTGATTCCTGCATTATTAATTACAATATCAATTTGACCAAATTCAGCCAAAACATCTTCAACTAATTTTTGAGCAGCTTCATAATTAGAAGCATCAGATTGATATCCTTTTATTTTTCCGAATTGTCCCAATTCTTCTTCCAAAGCGTTTGCTTTTTCTACAGAAGAAGCATAAGTAAAGGCAACGTTAGCGCCATTTTTTACAAAAACTTCAGCAATACTTTTTCCAATACCACGTGTTGCACCAGTTACGATTGCTGTTTTACCTTGCAATAAATTCATGTTTATAGCTATTTATTAAAGCTCAAAAATACAATTTTTATTGAGAGTTAAAAATGTTAAAATTCATTTGAATGATAAATCTTAACAATTTGTGGTATTATAGTTGAAAATGTGATTATCTACAAACAATAAAAAAATATTAAACATGAAGAATTTATTAAAATTATTAGCCGTTACGGTTTTTGCATTATTTGTATTTACAGGATGTAACAATGATGATGATCCTGCTAACAATGATTTTTTTGCAGGAACATATAAAGGAAGCATAAGTTATAGAGAAGGAACAAATAATATATCTTCTAATAGTGGAAGTGTATTTGTAACAAAAATTGCTAGCGGAACGAAGTATAATTTTGCTTTTTCGGATAAAATTCCTGATTTGAATGGAGTAGAGTTTGAGAAAAAAGGAGATAATACTTTAGTAAATATCGGATCTAATGAATCTTCTATTATAACAATAGATAGTAATAAACTTACAATTATTTATACAAAAGATGGTAAAACTTGGACAGCTAATGCAACAAGATAATAACTAATAGAAATAATAGAAAGACGCTTTATGCGTCTTTTTTTGTGCAATAAAATGAGTTAGTTCTTGTTATCTTATAAATAACTTTGGTTTATGAGAAATGTGATTATTATTGCTTCGTTTTTTATATTCTTACTTTCTTGTAATAATGAAGATGATGTAGAAAATACAATTTATAAAGATAAATATGAACGATATATTGTCTATAAAGATTCTATAAATGATACTGTGAAAGGAAATGGAGTAGTGCGAGTTTCGCAAAAAAATAATGTATATAAATTTGATTTTGAAGGAAATTTTAAATCAATAAAATCATTAGAAAATATCCAGATGGAAATGACTGGTGGTAATACATTACGAAATGTAGATTGGACGCCAAGTAAACTAATTATGATGACAAAAGATAGTCTGAATATTTCTTATCAAACAAAAAATGAAACGTGGTTTGTGAGTGGTTTAAAGAAAGATATAATAAAAAAGACGCTAAATTAGCGTCTTTTTTATTGTTGTATTTTGAATAGATTATAATCCGAAAGCAGCTTGAACTTGCTCTACGAAATCTAATTTTTCCCATGTAAATAACTCAACTTCAACTTCTACAACTTCTTGTCCGTTAGCAGATTCAAAACGTTTTGTAACAGTTTGAGGCTGACGTCCTAAATGTCCGTAAGAAGCAGTTTCTTTGTAAATAGGACTTCTTAATTTGAATCTTTGCTCGATAGCAAAAGGTTTCATATCAAAAATTTCAAAAACTTTCTTAGAGATTTCTCCTTCAGTTAAATTAACTTTTTCTGTTCCAAATGTGTTTACTAATAAAGAAACTGGTGCAGCAACACCAATAGCATAAGAAACTTGTACCAAAACTTCATCTGCAACACCTGCTGCAACTAAGTTTTTTGCAATGTGACGCGCTGCATAAGCTGCAGAACGGTCAACTTTAGATGGATCTTTTCCAGAGAATGCACCACCACCGTGAGCACCTTTTCCTCCGTAAGTGTCTACAATAATTTTACGACCAGTTAAACCTGTATCTCCGTGAGGTCCTCCAATTACGAATTTTCCTGTTGGGTTGATATGATATTTAATATCAGCTGTAAACAAATCACGAATGTGAGTTGGTAATTGTACTTTAACACGAGGAATCAAAATGTTAATAATATCATTTGTGATTTTATCGCGCATCGCTTCTTCGTTTGCGAAATCATCATGTTGTGTAGAGATAACAATAGTATCTATACGAACAGGTTTGTTATCATTATCATACTCTATTGTTACCTGAGATTTTGCATCAGGACGTAAATATGGTAATAATTCAATCTCGTTTTTACGAATATTAGATAATTCTCTTAATAATTTGTGAGATAAATCTAATGCTAAAGGCATAAAGTTTTCTGTCTCGTTAGTTGCATAACCAAACATCATTCCTTGATCTCCAGCTCCTTGCTCTTCATCAGATTCACGTACAACACCTTGATTAATCTCTGGTGATTGCTCATGAATTGCTGATAAAATTCCACAAGAATTTGCATCAAACATATATTCACTTTTCGTATATCCGATTTCTGCAATAGTTTGTCTTGTAACTTTTTGTAAATCTATGTAAGCATTAGATTTTACTTCTCCTGCTAATACAACTTGTCCTGTTGTAACCAATGTTTCGCAAGCAACTTTACTTTTTGCATCAAAAGCTAAAAAGTGATCTAAGATAGAATCAGAAATTTGATCGGCAATTTTATCTGGATGCCCTTCAGAAACTGATTCTGATGTAAATAAGTATGACATTGAATAGTGTTTTTTAATAAATTAAAAAATAGAGAAGGAGTCAACTGAAGTCCTGTTTTAGCAATTGTTTTTATGAGGTTGCAATCAGTCAAATCTTTCCTCTTTTTGATTTTCGAGAACAAATATACAATGAATTATATGAATAAGAAAAGTATTTAATCATTAAATTTTAATAATCAAATTGAATATTTTTTTTTAGGTATGATTGTGATAAATTTAGAAGGAATTATTTAAAAAATCAAAATCAAAAAGTGTTTTAGAATAAATATTATGTTTTTTAATTAAAATGTCAATAATTTTCTATTTTATTATATAATTTAAAATTATTTTAGATAAATATTCAAAATAAAGTTCTTACTTTGGAGAAAATTAATTTTTAATGAAATTTGATACTCTCGACCAACAACTACTAATGTATTTACAAGAAAACAGTAAGATTACCTACAAGGAATTGTCTGATAAACTTAACTTATCTTCAACAGCAATACACGAACGAATTAAGAAACTTGAAAAAGCTGGTATTATAGAAAAATATGTAGCTTTAGTAAATAGAAGATTTATAAACAGAGAATTACTCGTTTTTAGTCATATCAAACTACAACAGCATTCCCAAGAAAATATTAAAGAGTTTGAGACTGAGATTCGAAATTTGAAAGAAGTCCAATCATGTTTTCATGTAAGTGGTGATTATGATTATATTGTAAAAATGTCTTTTGAAAATATGGACGAATACCGAAATTTTATGGTAAATAAATTAACAACAATCAAGGTAATTGGTAGTACGCATAGTACTTTTGTTATTGGTGATATAAAAGATGATACTGCATATCAATTGTTGTAAAAAATATATCTTTTTTAAATTACGGTAATTTATCTATTGAATAACCAAAAATCCCTTAATTATATTAATTGAGGGATTTTTGTTTTATGCATAAAAATCATCTTTAATAAATAAGTTGTCCAAAAGTTTATTCCTAAATTTGAATCCTTTTATTAGATACGCTTATAATCAGAATGCAATATATAGAGCTTTTACTTATCGGAATTTTTACAGCTTTACTTGGTACTTCCTTGCCAGGTTTGTTGAATATGACTGTGGTGAAAATAGGTAAGAGTGAAGGATATAAAAGCGCATATACTTTTATAAGTGGTGTAGGTATTGTGATTTCGATTCAGGTTTATTTAGCAATATTTTTTGCTAAATTTATTAATTTTAATGAAAAAGTAACCTTGTTATTTCGCGAAATAGGGCTTTTTGTATTTATTGTATTAACCATATATTTTCTCTTTTTTGCAGAAAATATTGACCGAAAAAAGCAAGAAAAAAAGCTTGAAAACAACGAAGTTAAGCAGAAAAATAAATTTATTTATGGTTTATTTTTAGCTTCTATTAATATTTTTCCTATTCCGTTTTATGTTTTTTTGAGCGCAACATTAACCTCTTATAACGTTATAGTTTTCGGAAATCCGAATAGTTCTATATTTACTTTAGGCGTTGTTATTGGTTCGCTTATGATGTTTTATTTGTACCTACGTATGTTTAATAATAAATCGAAAGACAATTCATTTGTTTTAAAAAATATTAATTACGTTATTGGTGGAGTTACAAGTGTTGTTTCCCTTTTAACAATTTATCAGTTGGTAAAATAAAATCGATCAATTAGTTTAAGTTTTCCTTTGGATGTGCATACTTTACAAGATATTTCATTGCTTCATCACATTCTTTTCCTTCAATTACAAAACTTAAAATATCTTCCGTTAATTCATCAATTAGTTGCGGATTAAACTCAAATTTTTTAGCCAAATCTATACATAATTCTCGTTCATTTTCATGTATATACAAATCAGAAACCATTAACAATACCAAGTCATATAACATTGTTAATCGATCTGTAAAAGTTGCAGGGAGTGAAAAAGGTAGTTGTGTTTTATCACTCAAAATATAATTTATTTCATTGATAGAGAGTTGATGATGTTTTGCTATTTCAGAGATGATTTGAATTTCTTTTTCATTTAAAATACCATCACTTTTTCCTAAAATAAATAGATTTTTGATGTGATTTAATTTATCAATTAAAGTCAAATTATTTTGCATATTTTTTACTTATTGCGCTTAGTTTATAAAAATAAACGAATAATCTAAATACTTAAAATTTATTTAATAAATTAACATTCTCAAAAGTTTGTAATGGAAAATTTTAAAGATAGAATAGATCATATTTATAACAATCAAATAGAAAATAGATGGATAATTTCTAGGCTTACACTTGAAGAACGAAGAGTATATTTAAGAAAATTAAAAGAATCTATTCTAAATCATCGAGAAGAAATAGAAGATGCTTTATTTCTAGATTTACGAAAATCTAAAATAGAGGCAGGCTCTACCGAAATTTTTCCTGTATTATCAGAAATTCGATTGTTTTTGAGAAAACTGAGTAAATGGTCAAAAGTAAAAACGGTACAAAATAGTTTATTGTTTTTTGGATCTAAGGCACAAATACAGCCAGAACCTATGGGAAATTGTCTGATTATTTCACCTTGGAATTATCCTTTTCAATTGTCTATTGTTCATTTAATTGCTTGTATTTCGGCAGGAAATACGGCAATTCTTAAACCATCAGAATTTACACCTAATGTTACACTTATTTTAGAAAAAATAATAAGAAATGTTTTTCCTGAAAATCATGTTGCTCTAATTGCTGGAAATGTAGAGGAAACAACTTATTTATTGACGAAAAAATTTAATCACATTCATTTTACAGGTTCTCCGAAAGTTGGAAAAATTGTGATGGAAGCAGGAGCAAAGTATTTGGCCTCGGTTACATTGGAGTTGGGCGGAAAATCTCCTTTAATTATTGATGGCACAATTCCAATGCAAGAAGCTGTAGAAAAAACTATTTGGGGAAAACTGATTAATTTTGGACAAACATGTATAGCGCCAGATTATATTTTAATTAAAGAAGAATTTCAACAAGAGTTTGTTCAAGTTTTTTCCGAGCATATAGAAAAAACATTTGGAAATGACCCTTCAAAATCAAATGATTTGGCAAGAATTATTAATCAAAATAATTTTAAAAGATTAAGAAATTTAATTGATGACGCGATTCAAAAAGGAGCAAATTCTCCTTTCGGGAATGAGTATCTAGAGAATGAATTATATATAAAACCAACTCTTTTAACCAACTTATCAGATGATGCTTTAATTAATGAAGAAGAAATTTTCGGACCAATATTTCCTATTTATACATTTAAAGAGATAGAAGAAGTAATTGATGTTATAAATTTGAAAGAAAAGCCTTTAGCTTTGTATATATTGTCTAAAAATACAAATTTTATCACTCAGATAAAAACACAAACTTCTTCTGGTGCAGTTTTGATTAATGAAACCTTGGTTCATATTCTTCATCCTAATTTACCTTTTGGTGGAGTTAACAATTCGGGAATTGGAGCTTCAACTGGTTATGAAGGTTTTAAAGATTTTTCGCATCTAAAACCAATTCTTAAAGTAAATCGATTATTATCTCCATCCAAATTTTTAAATTTTCCGTATAAACCAATAAAACAAACGGTTGTCAATTTTTTGATAAAATATTTTTAAATCATTTCAAACGTTTTCGATTTATATTTGTTTAATAGGACTTACAATGCTATTTTTGTATTTAAATCGATATAAAATTGTTATCTAAAAAGACGAAATACGGATTAAAAGCAATGGCTCATTTGGCTAGGCAAGAAACCAATAAACCTGTTTTGATTGGACAAATTTCTGACACAGAAGTAATTCCCAAAAAATTTTTGGAAGCTATTTTGTTGGATTTAAAAAAGCTTGGTTTTGTAAACTCAAAACAAGGAAAAGGAGGCGGATATTATTTAGCACGTGAACCAAAAGATATTAGCTTGGCGTCGTTGATCAGAGTTTTAGAAGGTCCTATTGCGCTTTTACCTTGTGTAAGTAAAAATTATTACGAAAAATGTGATGATTGCCCAAATGAAGGTGTTTGTACTTTAAATAGAGTAATGGTTGAATTGAGAGATTCTACATTAGAAATTTTGGAAAATAAATCTTTAGAAAGTTTAAAATAATTGAAGCCTGATTTATTCAGGCTTTTTATTTTTTAGAAAATTGTATAAAATATTCAAAGAATTATGTAAGTGTTTTTTGAATAGTTTAGCGTTAATTGCACAATAATTCAATGAAAAGTAAATCACTACAATTTAAGTTCAACGAAATATTAAAAAATCACAATTTTACGTTTCGTCGTTATTTATTAGCAATAAGTGGCGGAGTTGATAGCATGGTTTTATTAGATTTATTTCGTCAAACATCTGCTAATTTTCAGGTTGCACATTGTAATTTTCAATTGCGTGGAGAAGATTCGAATGGCGATGAAGAATTCGTACGAAATTATTGTGGTTTACATAATATTCCATTTCATTCGGTTCGATTTGATGTAGAAGCCTATCAAAAAACAGGAAATTATTCGGTAGAAATGGCTTGTAGAAATTTGAGGTATGACTGGTTTGCAGAAATACAACAAATTAACCATTTAGAAGATTTGGTGACAGCGCATCATTCAGACGATAATATCGAAACTTTCCTGATTAATTTATCTCGTGGAACAGGGTTGAAAGGTTTGGTTGGAATGCAAATAGATAATGGAAAAATTTTTCGTCCGTTGTTGAATTTCACGAAGAATGATTTGTTAGAATATGCTAAAAATAACACTTTAGCTTGGCGAGAAGATTATACAAATGCCACGGATGATTATACAAGAAATAAGATTAGGCATCATATTTTATCCGTTCTAAAAGAAGTTCATACGCAATTTGATGAGAATTTTTTGGCTACTTTAAGTCATATCAATGATAATTATTTAATTGTACAGCAAAGAGTTGATGAACTTGCAAGTTGTTTATTTACAGGAAGTAATCCAATAAAAATAGAGATTAAAGAATTAAAAAAACTTGAGCCGTTAGAAACTTATATTCATTATTTATTTGAAAAATATAATTTTAATTCGCCTTACGAAATTCTGAAATTTTTGGATGCAGAAACGGGAAGTGAAATAAAATCAACAACTTATAGATTAATAAAAGACCGCGAATATTTACTTTTAAAAAATATTGAAGAGATAGATGACAATGAAATCACAATTTTAGATGATTTTATTGAAATCAAATCGTTAAATTTGAAGTTCGTGAAATCGATAAATCCACACGAAAATGCTACTGAAATAGTAGACTTTACATCAATTTTGTTTCCGCTTAAACTACGAAAAGTGAAAGAAGGAGATTATTTTTATCCGATAGGAATGAAAGGTCAAAAAAAATTGATAAGTAAGTTTATGAAAGATTTAAAACTCTCTAAATTAGAAAAAGAGCAAGTTTGGCTTTTATGTGATCAAAAAGATCAGATTATTTGGGTCGTAAATTATCGTTTGGATGAACGTTTTAAAACAACAAAAGCAAGTAAAAACTTTTTAAACATCACACTATGTTAAAGAAACTTTGGATACTTTTTTTGTTTCCAATTTTAGTAAATGCACAACTATTTAGTCCTGCTAAATGGTCGAGTTCGGTAAAAGAGGTTGGACAAAATGAGTTTGAAATTGAGGTATCAGGAAAAATTGATAAAGGTTGGCACCTTTATTCCTCAAAACATCCTGATGGAGGAATAGGAATTCCTGCGAATGCAACTTTTAAAGCTGGACCAAATTCAAAATTGGTCGGTAGTTTTAGAGAAGTTGGAAAACGCATTGATAAATACAGTCAGATTTTTGAGCAAGATGAAAAATATTTTGAAAATCAGGTAAAATTTGTTCAGAAAGTAAAAGTTACTGGTGATAAACCAGTTAATGTCAATTATACAATAGAGTTTCAGATGTGTGATGCAGAGCGTTGTTTACCACCAGATGAAACAAGTGGAACAGTAAAATTAACGCCTTCTGTAAAAATCGACGATAAAACGGAGGTAACAGAAGAAAAAGCAGAGGAAGACTCCCAAAAAATAGTAGATTCTGTAGCGACGACAACTGTTTCTTCAGATTCAATTAACCAAGATTCAACAGCGACAACTGTTTCATCTGTTCAAGATACAGTTAAGAAAATTGATGATTCTTTATTAGCTGATAATGAGAAAAAAGACAATGGTTTATGGAAAATCTTTTCTTTAGGATTTTTAGGAGGTTTAGCAGCTTTGTTAATGCCTTGTATTTTCCCGATGATTCCGTTAACTGTAAGTATGTTTACAAAACAAAGTAAATCGAAAGGAGAGGGAATTGGTAAAGCATTTGTTTATGGTTTATCTATTATTGTAATTTATGTTTTATTAGGATTATTAGCAACAGTTACTTTTGGACCATCGGTTCTGAATGAAATGTCTACAAATCCGTGGGTAAACTTAGCATTCTTTGTTGTTTTTGTCATTTTTGCAATATCATTTTTTGGAGCTTTTGAATTAACGTTACCAAGTAAATGGATAAATGCTGCGGATAAAGGTGCAGATAAAGGAGGATTGATCGGAATTTTCTTTATGGCTTTCACTTTAGCATTAGTTTCATTTTCGTGTACAGGACCAATTATTGGTTCACTTTTAGTACAAGCTACACAAGGAGGAAATTATTATTCGCTAATGATCGGAATGTTCGGATTTTCATTGGCTTTAGCAATTCCTTTTACATTATTTGCAATGTTCCCAGGTTGGTTAAATTCTATGCCAAAATCTGGAGGTTGGTTAAATACAATAAAGGTTTCATTAGGATTTATAGAATTAGCTTTTGCATTAAAATTCTTATCAAATGCCGATTTGGTTTGGCAAATGAATTGGGTACCAAGAGAAATTTTCTTAGCATTTTGGATTGCAATTTTCTTCCTTTTAGGATTATATCTTTTAGGTAAATTTAGATTAGAATTAGACGGACCAACTCAAACAATAGGAGTTCCAAGATTATTTTTCGCAATATTCTCTTTTACATTTGTTGTTTATATGATTCCAGGTTTATGGGGAGCACCACTTAAATATTTGAGCGGATTAACACCTCCAATGACCTATTCAGAATCACCACGTGGATTTCACGAAGGAACAGGTGGTGGTGGGGCTGTTGCAAAGTTTGATGATCCTAATATGGTAGCTGGACCACATGGAATTCCATCTTTCAAAGATTTTGATCAAGGCGCAGCTTACGCAACAAAAGTAGGAAAACCAATATTGTTAGATTTTACTGGACACGCATGTGCAAACTGCCGTAAAGTAGAGGAGCGCGTTTGGAGTGACGAAGGTGTAAAGAAAATTTTGACAGAAGATGTTGTTTTGATTTCGTTATATGTTGACGAAGCGAAAGAATTGCCAGAAGATCAAAAAGTATTTTCTAAAGCACTAAATCGTAATTTAAAAACAGTTGGTAATAAATGGACTGCTTTTGAGATTGAACATTTCAATGCGAATGCACAGCCTTATTATATTTTGGTTGATAAGGATTTAAATCGTTTTTCTAAACCTTTGGAAGCTGAACTTGATATTGAAGTTTACTTAAAATGGTTGAATGACGGAATTGCGAAGTATAAAGCAAAATAAGATTTATATATAATTATAAAAAGCAGTACAATTTTTTTGTATTGCTTTTTTGTTTAAAATATGAAACTATTTTTATTTGATTGATGCAAGTTTTAATAATGCCATTGTAGTATTGTAATTTCGAGTTGTAGCTTCAACTTTTAATAGATTTTCTAATAAATTAGTCGTCAGTTTTGTATTTCCATACCCAAGTGGACAATAAAGGTAAACTACGTTATTCGAAAAAGCGATATCTTCACCTTCTTGCCTTTTATTGGCAATACTTTCAATACTACTATAATCGGGTCTTGCTTGAAGAAAAGTAAAATGTAAAAATTCAGTATTTTTTGATGAATCTTTAGTAAAAGGATTATCAGCAACAATTTCTTCCAATTCATCTTTGGTTAAGACAATAACAGGAACATCAAAATCAAATACTTCTTTTATTTTGGATTTTATTAATTGCTCTATTTCATTTGAATCGTCTATTTCAGAACAAAAAACAACATTACCACTTTGTACATAAGTTATAACATCTAGAAAACCTAGTTGTTCGTATACAGCTTCTAAAGCGTTCATTTTTATGAGTTTTTTACCACTCACATTAATGCCTCTTAATATTGAAATATAACTTATCATAAATACATTTTTAACTATTTTGCATTTAAATCTCTTTTAAAGAAATTCGTATTATAACTTTCATAAAAGTACATCTTAATGCATATAGATTAAATATAAATTGAAAAAATAATTAAATCAATATAAAATATACAACTAGCTATTTTGGTTAGTTTTATAAGATAAGTTTAAGTAGTTTTTACTTGCTGAATAGATTGTAGATAAAATACTTTATTAATTTTTAAGTAGTTTAATTTAAGTGAATTAGTGTTATTTATTTAAAGTGAAATTTTAATATAAAATAAACTCTTGGTATTTTGAATTAAAATTCGTCAGTTAGAGTGATTTTTAGAAATGATAATAAATAAAAATTGTATCGAGAATAGAATTTTACTCGAATTGACGGTTTTATTGCTAAAATTAGCAAAATGTAGAATAGGTTATAAAAAGTTTATTTTTAACTGTTTTGATAAAACCTTAAACTTTTCTTTTTATAATTTTTCTTCGTTTTTGTTTTAAAAATAATATTCTAATGATACGATATCCATACGTTACCTTTTTGTGTTTTGTAATGATAGGAAAAGCCATTGTGCACATTAATGCAATGCATGCAGTTGTACCTAAAGCACCACCAAAGCCATTGAAAACTTTACTGGTATAATGCAATAAAACAGAAAAAAGAATAGGTGAAAATATCAGTGAAAAATAACTAATATTAATGCTAGAAGAAACCATACCAATAAAGGTGCCTCCAATAACATATAAAGGAATATTTTTAGTATATATTTCAGGTAAAAGTGTTGGAAAAAAATAGAATAACCCTCCAATAATTAATGCAATTGAAGCTGAAGCTCGTACAGGACCTTGTTTGAAACGTATATTCAATTCAAAGGTTAAAAATGTAGCAATTACGGATGTGCTTGCAAAAATCAAAAAATCAATCATCTAACCAAAAATTAATTTAAATAATAACATACTCAACAATACGCCAATAAAAGCTAAAGTTCCTAATTTCCCGCCAACGCCTACAAATAGAGATTTTGTTGCAAAAAATAACAAGGCTGTAAACATTCCAGCTGTAATAATCATCAAATAAACATATTCAAAATTTAATGAGGTCATACCAATAAAGGCTCCACAATAAATTGGAGCAGCAAGTTGTTTTAGATAATTTGATTTTGGATTGATAATCGTCAAAAATGAGCCAATTGTACCTACAATTCCAGCAGAAAAAACACCTCCCAATCCTAATTTATTATTCAGTAAATAAGTAATAATTGCAGAAATAGGAATCCAAAGAACTAAACTTTTTTGATCAAAAGAAAATTCATGATGATGAAGAGGAAATTTTCTGTAAACAATAACTAGCATCAAACAAATTAAAACGACTATATAAGGCACAGCATAATGTTTTATTCGTTCATTTAAAATGGCAAATAAAAATAAAAACTGAATGATAAATATGGTCAGAATTGTAAAAAACTTGATGATGCGTTTACTCTTCAAAAACTTTTTGATTTTATGAGTTGCAAATTTATAAAGTCTAAAAGTAAAAAGGGTAATATCTCTTTCAAAATATTACCCTTTTTATATCATGTTTTGTGTTTATTCTGCGATCAATTTGTCTAATAAAGCATTTATTTCTTTATCGTTCCAATCTCTTGTTTTTGTTTCGCTTAAAACAACTTCTCCTTTTTTGTTTAGAATATAAGTTGTAGGAAAAACTTTTGGTAGCATATTGTTAGACAAAGGACTACTTGGTTCGTAAACCGGCATTGTGTAGTTATTTTTTAATAAAAACGCATTGAATACTGCTGGTTTATCTTGAATTGTAATCAAAACAAATTTTACTTTTTTACCTTTTGCTTCGTATAATTTCTGAATAGTTGGCATTTCTGCAACACAAGGTGGGCACCAACTTCCCCAATAATTAAGAAAAACAACTTCTCCACTATTTTTTATATCCAATAAATTGGTATTTGTAGCACCATTGTATCCAGTTAAATCAACATCATAATCACTGTCTAAAAGTTGAACATCACTTCCTGCCAAATGGCTATCATCTTCCATTTTACTTTTCAGAAACGTTCCAATTGGGGTGAACATTACGGCTATTAAACCAAGAACTACTAATATGGCTAAAATGATTTGTTTATTTTTTTTCATCAATCAATCTTTAAATTTTAATCGAATTATTCAACAAAGATGCGAACAAAAAGCAACTTCTACAAATGATATTAGTCGGTTATAATTAAAGTTTTGTTAAATTAAATTGTGTGCAATTTAATTTGATATACATTTGCACTGAAATGATTGAACAAGATTTAAATAATTTAAAATTAGAGAATCAACTTTGTTTTCCAATTTATGTTTTGGTGAGAGATATTGTAAATGAATATCGTCCGTTACTTAATGATTTGGATCTTACTTATCCGCAATATTTGGTGCTACTTGTTTTATGGGAAAAAGATGATATGACTGTAAATCAAATAGGAGAGAAGCTTTCTTTGGATAGTGGAACTTTAACACCGTTATTGAAAAGACTAGAGCAAAAAGAAATTGTAACAAGAGTTAGAAGTAAAAATGATGAACGTGTAGTTAAAATTAACTTAACCAAACATGGAAAGGATTTACAAATAAAAGCTTGTGAAATTCCATCAAAATTAGCCGAAAAAATGAATATTTCTATGGAAGATTTAATGGATTTGAAAAGAATAATTACAAAAATAAAATCAAAATAAACAAATATGAAAACATTGTATACAGCTTCTGTTACTGCAACAGGAGGAAGAAATGGAAAAGTTAAAAGTGAAAATGGAGTAGTAGATTTTGATGTTCGTATGCCAAAAAGTTTGGGTGGAGCAAATGATGATTATCTAAATCCAGAATTGCTATTTGCAGCAGGATATTCTGCTTGTTTTGATAGTGCTTTGAATTTGGTTTTGCAACAAAATAAAGTAAAAGCAGAAACAACTGTAAAAGCAGATGTAAGTATTGGACAAATAGAAAATGGTGGATTTGGATTAGCTGTAGTTTTATCAGTTTCGGTTTTAGGAGTTTCCTTAGAAGATGCAAAATTATATGTAGAAAAAGCACATCAAATTTGCCCATATTCTAATGCTACACGTAATAATATTGATGTAGAGCTAATTGTATCAAATAATTAATAATAAATTAATCAACTATAATAATGCAAATAGTAGCAAATATTTTGACCGCAATCGTTCTCATCGAGCATTTATATATTCTTTGGATGGAAATGTTTGCTTGGGAAACTGTAGGAAAAAAAGTCTTTGGAAAAAGTCTTTCTCCAGAACTTTTTAAACCAACAAAAGCGTTGGCGGCAAATCAAGGTTTGTACAATGGTTTTTTAGCAGCCGGATTGGTTTGGTCTTTTTTAATAGACAATGCAGAATGGGCAATTAACATTCGTTTATTTTTCTTAGGATGTGTTATTGTGGCAGGTTTATATGGTGCAATGACTGCGTTTAAAAAAATATTTTTTGTACAAGCGTTACCTGCTATATTGGCATTTATAATGGTTTTTATTACTAAATAATAGAAAAATGAATTTAATAGAAAATTTAGAATGGAGACATGCAACAAAAGCATACGATCCTACTAAAAAAGTAAGTGAAAAAGATTTAAATGAAATTTTAGAAGCTGTACGTTTAGCTCCAACTTCATCTGGTTTACAGCAGTTTCGTGTTGTAGTGGTAGAAGATCAGGAAACTAAATCTAAATTGGTTAAAGGAGCACTTAATCCTGAATGTGTGACAGATTGTTCTCATATACTTGTTTTTGCAGCCTGGGACAATTACACGGACGAAAAAATAGATAAAGTATATGATTTAACGACTGATGAAAGAGATTTACCAAGAGGTCGTTTTGATAGTTATACAAGTCAATTGAAGGAAAGTCTTTCTCAATTAACAAATGAGCAACATTTTGAGCATGCTGCAAAACAAGCTTATATCGGTTTAGGTTTAGCTTTGGCACAAGCTGCCGAACTTAGAATTGATAGTACGCCGGTAGAAGGATTTAGTAGTCAGGTTTTTGATGAAGTTTTAGATTTGCCTGCAAAAGGACTAAAAAGTACTGTAATTATGTATTTAGGTTACAGCGACACAAGCAAAGATTGGTTGTCTTCTATGAAAAAAGTAAGAATTCCGATGAATGAGTTTGCTATCCGAGCAAAATAAAAATAGATAAAGGTGCAATGTAATTTGCACCTTTTTTATACAAAATATTTCTAGCCAAATTAGTTTAAAATAATCTTAAAAAAGTTAATATTTTTAGAAGTTTTTGTATTATTATCAGCAAGTTAAAAACTTATTGTAATTTTGCAAAAAATTACTTTTGTCTATTCGTCTTCAATATACTTTATCCAAAAAATCCATCTATGTTATTGCATTATTCGTCAGTTTAATTGTAATTATAGCGTTGATTGCTCTGAGCTATTTGATAAATAACGAAAGCCAAAAAACCAACGAAGATTTTGTCCGAAAAGGTTTTTTAAGAAAGTATGAAGCTATTGAACATGAATTTAAAAACATAGAAGAATATCAAAGTGTTTTGCAAAAAGTTGTAAATAGAAGTAATAAAAACAATTATGCAGATCATTTTTCTATTCTGAATGATCTAAATTTTAATAGAAAATTAATTCGTGACAATTGGTATACTTTTTATCAGCCTGATAAAGAAAAGATTACAGATCATACTATTCTCTCTAAAATTCTTAATAAACCAACAATCAAAGATTATAAAAATATCTATCTTGTTAAGAATCAACAAATAAATAATTTTTTAATTAATTATAATGATACCTTATATTGGGTGAATTATGACACTGTGAAAGTTTCTAAAACAGAAAATTTATTTTACGGATCTACAATCAATTTATACGATTTATATCAATTTTTTATAGATATAGATATAAATGCAACCAATTACGCTTATATTTTTAATAAAGATGGAATTTGTTTAACACATCCCAACGAAAAATTTATAGGAAAAAATGTGTTCGATTTTACAGACATAAAAGCAAATGATACAATAACAAGTACAATTGTAACTCGTTTTCCACAAGACAAATACACGGAAAACGAAGCCTCGTCGGAATTTATAGAAAATACAAATATTAAACGTTTTATAAAACCACTAAAAACCAAAAATTTTGATGGTTATGTCGTTGTCAATCACCTTGATCTTATTATTAATGAAAATGTAGAACGAATTAAGTTTTACATAACGTTTATATTTTTAGTTACGTTTCTTTTAATCATTTTTATATTTCTTATTTTCAATAAATTAACAACCAAAGCTTATAGGGAAAAAGAAGAAATTAATGATGAAAAAAATAGACTGATTGTAGAAAATGAGAAAATAAATAATGTAAATACATTGAATCAATTGAATCAATTAAAGAATCAAATCAATCCACATTTTTTATTCAATTCTCTTAATTCTTTGTACATGTTAATTGGCTTGAACAAAGAAAATGCGCAGAAATTTACAATGAATTTATCTAAGATTTATCGTTATCTAATTGTATCCCCTAAAGAAAATACTGTAGTTGTAGAAAAAGAATTAGAGTTTATTCAGCAATATATGGAATTGCAAGAAATCCGATTTTCGGAAGAATTAATCTTTAAATTAATTATTGAAGACAAACACAGTTTAGCTAAAAAAATTCCTTATTTAGCCTTACAAATTGTTGTCGAAAATGCCATAAAACATAATATTGCTACAATTGATCAACCTTTAATGATAAATATTATCGTAAAATCTGATTTGATTATTGTTAAAAATACTTTTCAGAAAAAAGCTAAGGCGACAGAAAATGAGAAATTTGGTTTAAACTATTTACAAAAAATCTATCATTTTTATCAAGTTAATAATTTTTTGACCAAAGTAGAAAACGAAGAATTTATTTGTTTTTTACCTTACATCGAACCAAACTAACCATTCACTCCAAAAAACTAACCACTCACTCCAAAAAACTATTATTATAAGAAAACTGCGATTAAGTTTATGCCATAATTAATGATAATTTAATGTTCGAATGAGTCAAAATAAGGAAAGAAAGAATTATAAATTAGCACTATATCTTGGTTTGGCAATGTCTTCGGCTGTTGTTTATGGACAGAAGAAAGAAGATAAAAAAGCTGAAAAAGATAAAACTGAGAAAAAAGATTCAACTGTAACGAAAGTTAAAAAAATAGATGAATTAATAAAAAAAGGAACGTATAAGAAAGGTTTATTCAATACAATTCAAGTTAAGACAGATATCTATTTTGAGATTCCAGATACTTTATTTGGGCGCCAATTTTTGGTCGTTAATAAATTGTCTCAAGTTCCGATGGAAGTTAACGAAGCGGGCTTGAATAAAGGAATGAACTACGAAAACAAAGTGATTTCTTTTTATCATGATAAAGTAGCTAAAAAAGTGTGGGTCAAAACAATTGTTCCACAAGTTTCTTCGCCTAAAAATGATGCAATTACAGCTTCTGTGAAAGATAATTTTTCGGAATCGATTATAGAAGTTTTTGATATAGAAGCTCAAAATAGCGATTCGACAGCAGTTGCGATTAAAGTGAACAAAATTTTTGATGGAAATCAAAAAAGTTTTAATGATGTATTAACGAACGTAGGTTTAGGAGGTTCGGTAAAGGCAAATCTATCATATGTAGAGAATGTAAAAACGTTTCCAGAAAACATTGTGGTTAAGTCTCAGTTAACGACAAGTGTAAATGAAGGAGGGGTAGATTTGGCTGTTACCTTGGGTGTTACAAGTAATATTGTTTTACTTTCGACAACTCCTATGCAACCTAGGTTAGCAGATAATCGTGTGGGATATTTCACAGAAAAACATTGGTTTTTTAATGATGCTCAACACAAAATGGAAGATCAACGCTTTATTACAAAATGGCGTTTAGAACCAAAAGACGAGGATAAAGAAAAATATTTGAAAGGTGAATTAGTAGAACCTAAGAAACCAATTATTTATTATATCGATCCTTCGACACCAAAACAATGGCGTCAAAAAATTATTGCTGGTGTACACGATTGGCAAGTCGCTTTTGAGAAAGCAGGTTTCAAAAATGCAATTATTGCAAAAGAACCAACTGCTGATGACAAAGATTTTGATATTGATGATGTGCGTTATTCAGTGATTACGTATGCAGCTTCTCCAAAAGCGAATGCAATGGGACCTTCTGTAGTTGATCCACGTAGTGGAGAAATTTTAGAAGCTGATATCATTTGGTGGCACAATGTAATGACTTCTTTGCATGATTGGATGCGTATTCAAACTGGTCCAATTGATCCAAAAGCGAGAGGAAATAAATTTAGTGACGAACACATGGGAGAAGCAATTCGTTTTGTGTCTTCTCATGAAGTAGGACATACATTTGGTTTGAAGCATAACATGGGTTCTTCTTTTTCTTATCCAGTAGAATCTTTACGTTCTAAAGAATTTACAGACAAAATGGGTGGAACAGCTCCTTCTATTATGGATTATGCCCGTTACAATTATGTGGCACAACCAGAAGATGGCGTTACAGCAATTACACCAAAAATTGGGTTGTATGATAAATATGCAATAGAGTGGGGATATCGTTGGTTTCCAAATCAAGAAACGGAGAAAACATCACTTCGTAATATGATTGAAAAACATGAGGATGATCCGATGTATTTCTATGGTGAACAACAAGGTTATTTAAGTACAATTGATCCACGTTCTCAATCAGAAGATTTAGGTGATGATGCTGTTTTGGCGAGTGAATATGGAATGAAAAATCTAAAACGTGTTTCAGAAAACATTTTGAAATGGACGTACGAAGATGGAAAAAGCTATATCAATACAGGGAAATTATATTACCAAACAATCGGGCAGTGGGATTTATATTCAAATCACGTTTTAGCGAATGTTGGTGGAATTTATCTGAACAATACGTTTTTTGGAATTGATAAAAAAGCATACGAACCAGTTTCAGCAGAAATGCAACGCAAAGCTGTTAATTATTTAAATGAAAATGTAATCAATTTACCAAAATGGTTATTCTTCAATGATATTTTAGATAAAACGTATGCCATCAAAAACTCTCCAATGGGACCTTACGAGCAAACGCCGTATACATTGGCAAGAGAAATGCAATATGGGTTGATTTATAATTTATTTACAGATGATCGTTTGTTACGTCTTTTAGAAAATGAATTGAATCACCAAGAATTAAAATCAAACGAAAAAATCTATACAGTTGAAAATTTATTTGATCAAGTAAGAAGTACAGCTTTTGATAAAAAAACAAACTTAACGATTCTTGAAAAAATGACTCAAAAAAATTATGTTGATGCTTTAATTGTTTCGACAAACAAATTATTTGAGAAAACAACTGTTGCAGCACTTACAGTTGACCAAAACCTACAAATACCAACTATCTGTAATTATTTGGACGAAGAAAAAATGGCACGTAATATCAACTATTCTTCTATGAAAAGAGTGTCAGAAGTGACAACTTATAAAAGAGCAGAATTGCAACGCGTGTTGACTTTGTTAAACAAGAAAAAGAATAATGGAGATGCGTCTACAAAAGCGCATTATGCTGATTTAATCATTCGTATTAAAGAAGCTTTAAAGTAAGATATAGAAATGAAAAAGACACTCATTCTTTTGCCACTTTTTGCGGCAAGTATTGCGTTTTCTCAAGAAAAGAGAGTGATTACAGGTTCGGTTCAAGACGAAAAATTGTTGATCGGAATTGCTGGTGCATCTGTTAAAATTGAAGCTCAATCAATTTCAACAGTAACAGATCAAAAAGGAATTATAGAAAGTGTAACAGTTGGTACTGTTACAGACGAAGATGGTTTCTTTTCCTTAGAAGTTCCTGCGAATACAAAATCTGTATTGATTAGTTATTTAGGTTATGATTCTAAATTAATTGAACTTTCTACAGATTTAACAACGTATCATGTTAGTTTAAAATCAACTTCAGGTGAAGCTCTTCCAGAGAATAATGACTTGAAAGAAGTTGTGGTAACTGGTTATCAAAAAATTGAAAAACGTAAGTTAACTTCAGCAGTATCAACTGTAAAAATGGATGATATTCAACAAGCTGGTGTGGCAAGTGTTGATCAATTATTAAGTGGGCAAATTGCTGGTGTAGCTGTATCAACAGAAACGGGGTCGCCAGGTTCTCCAAGTAAAATTAGAATTCGTGGTACAGCTTCTCTTTCAGGACCACAAGATCCATTATGGGTGATTGATGGTTTACCATTAGAAGGAAATGATGTACCAAACTTTAGCGATAAAGATAACATCGATCAATTGCAAAACTTTTCTATCGCGGGATTAAATCCAAACGATATCGAAGATATTACGATTCTTAAAGATGCTGCTGCAACGGCTATTTATGGTGCAAGAGCTGCGAATGGTGTAATTTCGATTACAACAAAACGTGGTAAAAAAGGCGCTATGACGGTTAACTTTTCGGCGAATACATTTGTAACGGCTCGTCCAGATTTTGATCGTTTGAATTTATTGAACTCTTCTCAAAAAGTTGATCTTGAATTAATGCTTGCTGGTCGCGACGATTTAACGTATCGTACAGACAAAGGTGAAGTAATGCGAATTTTGCAAAAGAATAATCAATTAGATGCTTTACGAAATGGAGGATTTAATTCTTTAGATCTTACAACGCAAAATCAAATTAATTCTTTACGAAATAATACAACAGATTGGGGAAAATTATTGTATCGTAATGCAATTAATACACAATATGGATTGAGTATTTCTGGAGGAAATGATCGTTCTGATTATTATTTCTCGTTAGGTTATTATGATGAACAAGGAACTACAATTGGAACTGGTTTTGAACGTTATAATCTTACTTTAAAAAATAATTATAAACTAAACGATAAATTAGATGTAGGGATTTCTATTTTTGCAACTTCAAGTGATAAAAAATCTTTTGTAACAGATGCTGATGCGTCAATCAACCCGATTAATTATTCACGAAATGCGAATCCATATTTATCTCCATTTAATGAAGATGGTTCTTATCGCTATGATCAAGATATTGATGGATATGATGATCGTTCTATTCCATTCAATTTTATTGAAGAAAGAGAAAATACAAATTATACATTAAAAAATCGTTCGTTAAAAGGAATTGTTGATTTTAATTATCAATTAGCAAAAGGTTTAAAATTAACATCTCAATTCGGAATTCAATACGATAGTAATAAAACAGAAAAATACGCAGAACAAGAAACTTATTTTACACGTAAAATGAGAGAAGGAACGCGTTATTATAAATCTGGACAATATCTATATTTCTTACCAGACGGAGGAGTTAAACAAAATTGGGATAACGAATTTTTTCAATATAACTGGAAATTACAAGGAACATATAGTACAACGATTAACAATCGTCACGAAATTGACTTGATGGCTGGTACAGAAATTCGTCACACACAAAATGAGACGACTTTAACACGTGCTTTTGGTTACAATAAAATAACGAAAACAGGGACAGCAATCGTTTTCCCAAACTCAAGCTCTGCCGCTGACAAACGTTACGAAACGTACAGAGAAATGCCTACGGATGAAAATGCGTATGTGTCTACATTTGCAACAGCTTCGTATACATTAGACAGAAAATATACTCTTTTTGGTAGTGTACGTTATGATGGGACGAATTTATTTGGTGTTAACAAAAAATATAAATATTTACCAATTTGGGCAGTTTCTGGTTCTTGGTTAGTTTCAAAAGAATCGTTTATGGAGAATGTCGATTTCATTTCGAATCTTCGTTTACGTGCTTCTTATGGTTTACAAGGAAATATTGATCGTAATACTTCTCCATTTTTTATTGGTGAGTATAATGATGCGACAATTTTACCAGGTAATAAAGAAGATATTATCAATGCGATTAATTTACCTAATGATTTGTTACGTTGGGAAAAAACAACCAACACAAATATTGGGTTAGATTTAGGTCTTTTCAAAAATCGTATCAACCTTGCTGTTGATGTTTACAACCGTAAAGGAACAGATATGATTAGTATGCGCGAAACGCCTTTAGAAACTGGTTTTGAATATACAATGGTGAATTGGGGTGAATTGACAAACAAAGGTTTCGAGATTGCTTTAACAACACGTAACATTGATAAGAAAAACTTTAAATGGTCGACAACAGTTAATTTTGCACACAATAAAAGTAAAGTTCTTAAAGAACAACAACGCGAAAATAGTTTAATTCCATCTCGTGAAGGTTTACCTGTAAATGCAATTTTTGCTTTAAAAACAGCTGGATTTGATGAACACGGAAATCCAATGTTCTGGAAAGGTGATGAAAAAGTTTCTGCGAAAGAATTCTTTGCTTTGTATGATTTATACGAAGACTTTTTACCAGGAGAATTTGTTGATTCTAAATTAACAAGCGAGGAGAAACGTAATTTATTTACATATATCGGAGATCGTGATCCTAAATTTACAGGAGGTATTATCAATAATTTCAAAATTCACAATTTTGATTTAACGATTTCAGCAGCTTTCAATTTAAAACAAACTGTGATGAGAACGCCTTCTTATCGTGGAATGGAATTGGATCCAGGTCGTAATTATACACAAGATATTTTCGAGGCAGGTTCTACACTTCCAGGAATTACAAGTCCAATTAAGGGTGATAACGATAGTTGGATGGCGAACAAATGGTTTGCAGGAAACAATGCGAATGCATACAATTTATTAGACATTTGGGCGAAGGAAATTAGCTATATGCGAATCAGTAGTATTCGTGTTGGTTATACTTTACCAAACAAATATGCTGAGGTTGTAGGTTTCAAAAGTGCTCGTTTTAGCTTAGAAGGACGTAATTTATTTGTGTTTAGTAATGGATACAAAGGTTATTTTGATCCAGAAACATACGGAAATATTTATGCACAACCAATTGCAAAATCTGTAACAGTAGGAGTTAATGTTTCTTTCTAAATTTTAAAGTCAAATGAAAAAAATATTTTTATTATTAAGCATAGTTGCAGTTAGCTTTACAGCAGTTAGTTGTGACAATTATTTGGATATTGAACCAGACGGAAAAGTGATTCCAAAAACGGTAGAAGATTATCGTATGGTATTAACGAATGCCTATTCAAAATATCCAACACACAAGTCTTTGACAGCTTTACGAACAGATGAGGTTACATTGAATGAATATTCAAATGATTTCATTTCATATCGTGAGATTGCGCAATGGAAGGATACAAATCCAGATCAAATATCAATTCAATTTCCTTGGGTTACTTTTTATACAGTGATTTTTTATGCCAATCAAATCATCAATGAAGGACAACAAACAATGGAAAATTCTGCTGAAAGAGATCAATTATTAGCAGAAGCTTATGCGCTACGTGCTTATGCATATTTTGATTTAGTGAATTTATACGGTAAACCATATAATTCGGCAACAGCAAGTACAGACAAAGGAGTTCCTTTAAATTTAAAAGTAGATTTAGAAGCAACGCTTAAGCCATCATCTGTTCAAGAAGTTTACAATCACATTGAGTCTGATTTAGCACAAGCAACGAAGTTGATGAAAATGGATCAGCAATTAGCGGGATTAAATTATAGATTTTCGAATGCAGCTTTAAATGCTTTAGAAGCAAGAATCGCTTTGTACAAAAATGAATGGCAAAAAGCAATTGATTTTTCTGATTCTACGCTAAAAATAAAAGGTGATTTAGTGAATTTGAACACGACAAAACAAGTTCCAAATCATTACACATCTGCCGAATCTATTTTAGCTTTAGACAATACCTTGAACAATGCTGTACAATATATGGCGTATGTTTCGCCAGAATTGTTAAGTAGTTACGATACTCAAAATGATTTACGTTTTTCTCTTTATTTTGAGAAAAATGGATCAAAATATAAAGTCATCAAAGGTGGAAATTCAGAATTCAAAACGTCTTTTCGTGTAGCTGAATTATATTTCATCAAAGCTGAATCGTATTTGAAATTAAACAAATTAGATCAAGCAAAGGCAACATTGTTTACCGTTTTACAAAATCGTTATTCAGCAACTGGTTTTACAAAACTACAAACTGAAATTTCTGCAATGAATTCTACTGAATTGATGAAGTTTATTTTAGATGAACGTTTCAGAGAATTTGCGTTAGAAGGACAACGTTGGTATGATTTACGTCGTGCAGATCAAAAACAAATTATACATCATATTTCAGATAAAGAATATATTTTACAGAAAAATGATGTTCGTTATACAATAGAAATTCCACAAGCAGCAAAGCTCAATAATCCTCATTTATAACATTTTTAAACCGCCTTTATTTATCATTTAGGCGGTTATTTTTTTTTTGTATTTTTGTGCAATTATGAATATTGCACTTGTTGAAGACGAATTATTGGCGGTAACTTATCTAAAAAATCTTTTAGAGCAACAAGATATTGTGCCAATTACTGCATTGACTATATTACGTTCTAAAAAACAAGCAATAGAATTTTTAAAAGATAATTCTGTCGACCTCATTTTTATGGATATTCATTTAGGTGACGGAAAAAGCTTTGAGATATTTGAAGAAATAGAACTTTTTGCTCCAATTATTTTTATCACCGCTTACGATGAATACGCAATCAAAGTATTCAAACTCTTTACAATAGATTATATTTTAAAACCTTTTGAAGAAAGTCAATTAGAGCTTGCTTTGCATAAATTTGTTTCAATTAGAAATAGTTTTGATGCATCTTCTACATTACAATCTATAGTTGCTTTAGAAAAGCATGAATCAACTATGGTTAATCGTTTTTTGGTGATGAATGGTCATAAATTTAGATCGATAGAAGAAGAGGAGGTTGCTTACTTCTTTGCCTCAGGAAAACATCTTTTTTTAACGACAAAAGACTATAAAACATATATTTATGATGATACAATAAAAGATGTTATTCATAAATTAAATCCCAGAAATTTCTTCAAAATTAACCGTAAATTTATTGTGCATATCAATTCGATCACGGAGATTATAAAACATACTAGTCAAAAAATTGAAGTCAAATTAGAACCAATTCCAGAAATTAATTCATCTATTTTTGTGAGTAAAACTCAAATTTCCGAATGGAAAAATTGGTTAGATTCTAGTATTTGATTACCCGTTGTACATTTTGCTAATTTTAGAAATTAACCCGTCAATTCGAATGGAATTCTGTAAGAATTTTGTATCGAGAATAAGGTTTTAGAAGATAAAATTCTATTC
>NZ_JAVXKG010000022.1:0-58644 GCF_036647415.1 Algoriella sp. | reverse complement strand
TTTATTCATTCTTGTACTGAGTTTATCGAAGTGTCATTTCTAAAAATCACTCGAATTGAAGAATTTTAATTCAAAATGCACAACGGGTTTTAATAAATTATTTAGTTAAGCTTCTACCAATCCTGCGCGTTTCAATAACGCATCTGGAGTCGGTTTTTTTCCTCTAAATTCTTCGTACAATTTCATAGGTTCTATTGTTCCACCAGATGATAATAATTTGTAGAATTTTTGAGCTGTTTCTGGATTGAAAATTCCAGTTTCTTTAAAAAATTCAAACGCATCAGCATCCAAAACTTCTGCCCATTTGTAAGAATAATATCCTGATGAATAACCACCTTGAAAGATGTGAGAGAAAGATGTACTTGTCATATTATTCTCAACAATAGGATATAATTCTGTCGATTGGAAAGCTTCTTTTTCAAATTGTTTCAAATCATTAATTTCTTTCAAATTATTTGCATGATAAGCCATGTCTAATAATCCTAAACTCAATTGACGAACCGTTTGATAACCTTCCATAAAGCTTGAAGCAGCTTTTACTTTTTCGATTAGTTCTTGTGGAATAATTTCTCCTGTTTGATACTGTTTTGCAAACAATTTTAACGCTTCTGGTTCGTAAGCAAAGTTTTCATAAAACTGAGAAGGTAATTCAACAAAATCCCAATAAACATTAGTTCCAGCTAAGCTTTCGTACGTTGTATTTGGTAACATTCCGTGTAAAGCATGTCCAAATTCATGGAACAAAGTCGTTACTTCCTGAAAAGTTAATAATGATGGTTTATCTTTTGTTGGTTTTGTAAAATTACACACGATAGAAATGTGCGGACGTTTTACATTTCCGTTTACATTAGAAGCTTCACGGAAACTTGTCATCCAAGCACCAGGGCGTTTTCCTGCACGAGGGAAAAAGTCTGCGTACAATAAACTCAAGAAATTTCCATCTTTGTCCAATACTTCATAAGTAGTCACTTCATCATTATATTTATCGATGTTATGAATTTCTTTGAATGTAATTCCAAATAATTTTGTCGCAACATCAAAAGCACCTTGTGTCACATTTTCTAACTGAAAGTATGGTTTTAATGCTTCATCAGAAAGACTAAATTTTTTCTGTTTCAATTTCTCAGCATAATAGCCATGATCCCAACGTTGCAACGTTTCTATACCATCTGTTTCTTTTGCAAAATCTGCTAATTCCTTGATTTCTTTATCTGCAAATGGTTTTGCTTTAACTAATAAATCATTCAAAAAATCTAAAACAGTTTCAGGCGTTTTTGCCATACGTTCTTCCAAAACATAAGCTGCATGCGATTTGTAACCCAAAATATTAGCACGTTCATGACGAAGTTTTATCAATTGTTTTACATTTTCTTCGTTGTTGTATTCGTTATTTTGAAACGCTTTTACACCATTCGCACGAAACAATTTCTCTCTCAATTCGCGGTTTTCAGCATATTGCATAAACGGAATATAACTTGGCGCTTGCAATGTAATCAACCAACCTTCTTTATCCTTTTGTTCCGCATCTGCTTTCGCTTGATCGATTGCATATTGAGGCAAACCTTTCAAATTATTTTCATCAGTAATGATTAATTCAAAATTATTTGTTTCTGCCAAAACATTTTGTCCAAATTGTAACGATAACATCGAAAGTTGCTTGTCAATTTCACGCAATTTTGCTTTATCATCTTCATTCAGATTTGCACCATTTCTCGAAAAACCTTTGTATTTTTTTTCTAATAAATAAGCTTGTTCAGGATTTAATTCGACTTTATCTTTTTGATTATAAATAACTTTTATTCGTTCAAATAACGCTTGATTAAGGCGAACATCGTTTCCAAATTCTGATAATAATGGCGAAATATCTTGTGCTATTTGTTGGATTTCGTCGTTTGTTTCAGCAGAATTCAAATTGAAGAAAATAGATGAAATTCGTCCTAATTTTTCACCAGAAAGTTCCATTGCTTCTATTGTATTCTGAAAAGTTGGCGCTTCGGGATTAGACGTAATTGCATCAATTTCGGCTTTTGCTTCTTTTATAGCTTGTTCAAAAGCTGGTTTGTAATCTTCATTTTTAATTTTAGAAAAAGGCGCGCTATCAAAAGGCGTATTAAAATTTTCTAACAATGGATTGCTCATTTATATCGTATTTTTTTAGTTAAAATTTCATCTAATTTAATTCAAAATTTAATCCAAATCCAACAAAACTGACAAATCGTCTAATTTAATCGTTTGCTAATTCTGAGATGTTTAATTTTGTTATTAAACAAAGTTAAAAATGAGCGTCGCAATACTATTTAGTCAAAAATCAAGTGAAGAATGGCAACAAAAATTGTCAGAATTATTGCCAGAAACAAAAGTAGAAGTTTATCCAGAAATAGAAAATCCAAACGATGTTGAGTTTATAGTGACATGGAAACCGCATATTGGTTATGTTACAGATTTTCCAAATCTGAAGGTTGTACAGTCTATTGGCGCAGGAATTGATCATTTGTTGCATACCGAAATTCCAGAAAATATTAAGGTAACACGAATTGTAGATCCTGCGTTGAAACAAGATATGTACGAGCATGTTTTGGCTTGTATAATGGCTTCTATGAAAAATTTGATGCAGTATCAGCAGTTTCAATTTGAGCAAGATTGGAAACCATTAACATATCGATCTATTAATGAAACAACTGTTACAATATTAGGTTTAGGAGAAATTGGATTGTTGGTTGCAGAAAAATTAGTTGCTTTAGGATTTAAAGTAAAAGGTTGGTCAAATTCAGAGAAAAATAGTAAAGGAGTGGAGTCTTTTGCTGGAGAAAATGAATTGGGTTCGCCTATTTCAAACACAGATTTTATTGTCAATATTTTGCCTTTAACAAATGAAACAGAAAGTATTTTGAATACAAATTTCTTTAATCAATGTGCTGATAATACTGTTTTGATAAATGTTGGTCGTGGAGCGCATTTGGTAGAAAATGATTTGGAAAAAGCCATCGAACATGGAAAAATAAAAGAGGCATATTTAGACGTTTTTAGAGAAGAACCTTTGCCTGAAAATCATCTATTTTGGACAAATCGACAAATTTTTGTTACACCTCATATCGCAAGTGTTACAAATGCAACGACAGCTTTAGTGCAAGTGGCTGATAATTATAAGAATATGCTAAATAATCAACCATTATTGAATGAAGTTTCTTTGAAAAGAGGCTATTAAAATATAACTAAATGACGCTTATAAAGGTAAAAAAGACGTATATAGTTTTTTAGTTGTCAAAAAAATCAATTAATATTGTATTTGTAATTTAGACGCAAATAGATGGATGAATATATTCAACTTTATTCGATAGATAATATCTTAAGAACATATAGAGAGGAGGTTACGGATAGGAGGTTGGCTATTTTTGATGTTGGACCAGAGAATAATTATTATTTTGTAAAACATAAACCGTATAAGTTTACTTCACTTGGACTGATTTTAATCACAAAAGGGACATGTGAAATAACGGTAAATCTTGAGCCAACTCTTATCAAACGTGATGATATTATTATTGTATTACCAAGTCAATTATTCGAGATTATAGAACATTCGGAAGATTTTTCGGTACAAGCTATTTTTATCGATTCAGATTTAATTATTGAGGCTGGTTTTCATGTGAAATCGAATAATTTAGTCGAATTTTTATCTTCTAAATATCCTAAAATCATTTCTTTAGATAAAAAAGTGGTTCGAGATATGCGTTACAACCTCAATAAGATTAGTAAATATACTATCAAGAATGATAATTTATTTGCGAAAGATTTGGTCTTGCATCATTTTTCTGTCTTAATGTACGAGATGGGAGATTTCTATAATCGTGCAGTAAAAGCAAAAAGCACAGTGAAAGAAGTGCGAAAAGAGGAATTAGCAAAACAGTTTCTCTATTTAGTTTCAACGCATTTTAGGCGCCAACGAAACGTACAATTTTATGCAGATGAAATATTTATTAGTCGAAAACACTTAACCAAAATTATTGTTGAGGTTTTTAATAAATCACCCAAACAAATTATTGCAGAAGCAATTATCCTAGAAGCAAAAGTTTTACTTAAAAATCCTAAGTACAGTGTTTCTGATGTTGTTACAGATTTAAATTTTGTCGATACATCTGTTTTTAGTAAGTTTTTCAAGAATTATACTGGCGTTTCTCCGACTACTTTTAAATCAACTTAAGAAATTGATCATATTACTAAAATAAAAATATTGCGTCTTTTTGGCAAGTTATTACGTTTATTTTGCTAACTGAAATTGTAAAATTGAAGCGACCTTTGTATCATTAATTCATTTGAATGCGTCTTTTTTATCTATGACGAGAATGAATTAGAATGAAAAGAATTTTATGGAGGTAGATTTTACAAAGAGAATATATGCGCAAATCTCAGCAATTGGAGGATACGTACCAGAAAACAGAAGAACAAATTCTGATTTAGAAAAAATCACAGAAACTTCTGACGAATGGATTGTTAAGCGAACAGGAATTAAAGAACGTCGTATTTTAGAAGATGGTTTAGCAACTTCGGATATGGCTGTCAGTGCAATTCTTAATCTTATAGAAACTTATCAAAAAGACATACAAGATGTTGATGCTTTAATAGTTGCGACTTCTACGCCTGATATGTTGATGCCTGCAACGGCAAATATTGTTTGTGATAAATTAGGTATAGAAAATGTTTGGGCTTTTGATATGAATGCTGCATGTTCAGGATTTTTATACGCTTTAGACATGGGTGCTTCGTTAATAGAAACAAAACGTTACAAAAATGTTTTGGTGATTGGTGCAGACAAAATCAGTGCGTATGTTAATATTAATGATCGTTCTACAAATATTTTATTTGGAGATGGAGCAGGAGTTGTGTGGTTAGAACCAACAAACGAAGAAGCTATCTTAGATGCATTGTTATTAAGCAACGGAACAGGTAAAGAATATTTGAATATTGAAGGTGGAGGATCTCTTCATCCAATCAGTGAGCAATTGTTGTTAGATGAAAAACGTTACATCAAACAAGATGGAAAAGTTGTATTTAAAAATGCAATTCAATCCATGAGTGATACATGTATCAATGTTTTAAATCGAAATGATTTTTCTGTAGAAGATGTAAATTGGTTGGTTCCACATCAAGCAAACAAACGAATTATTGATGCTGTAGGAAATGAAATTAATATTGAAGAAGGTAAAACTTTAGTAAATATTGAGCATTATGGTAATACAATTGCCGCAACAATACCACTATGTATTTGGGAAAATACATCAAAACTTAAAAAAGGAGATTTATTGATGTTGACTGCGTTTGGAGCTGGTTTCTCTTGGGGAGCAAGTTTACTACGTTGGACAATTTAATCAATTATAATCATATTTTTGTTCAGAAGAGCAGCAAGTCATTGTTGCTCTTTTTTTTGTGTTTACATATCAATTTCGGTATCACAATTTTTACATTTCAATACATTTTTTTGATAAATAGGATATACCCAAAATAAAAAAGAAGCTAGGGTAGATAATAATCCTTTTGTACCCTTTGATGATTTATAATTGGTAAAAAAATCATTCCCACCACAACTAGGACAAACAATTATATTTTCGTTATCATCGGTATATTTTGTGTTATTTATTTCTTCTAAAATAGACCATGCTTTTTCAGAATCTGTTTGTCTAATTTTTAATTTAACACCGCCAATAGCTTGTGCATAAAGCATATTTATACCAACCGAATGTTCGTCAAATACAAACGATTCTATATTTTCACTTTCTAATTTTGATCTCAATATATGTGCCTCAATTGGGCTATCAAATACTTTCAGTGTAACTAACTCCATTTTAATTAGATATTTAAAATATGTTAAATTTAGAAAAATATTATCATTTATAATGACTTCTTTTTAACTTAATTACTTAAAATAAATAAAAATGAAAAATATATTATCAATATTCACGCTAATTCTACTTAATATGACAAGTTTATATGCTCAAAATCTGAAACAAGTTGTTTACAAAGATGGTTCTCAAAAACTGAATGGTTTAATCACCGAATCTTCAAAGAAATCTCTGCCTGGAGTTTTGATTTTACCAGCTTGGAAAGGAATTGATAACGAAGTAAAACAAGCTGCTTTAGATTTAGCTAAACAAGGTTATGTTGCTTTTATAGCTGATATTTATGGCGAAGGAAATATACCTACAGACAATGCTTCTGCGGCAAAAATTGCAACTCAATATAAAACCGATTACGTTGCTTATCAAAAACGAATTAATCTGGCTTTACAAGAATTAATAAAAGCAGGCGTAGATCCAACTAAAATTGCCGTTATTGGTTATTGTTTTGGAGGAACTGGAGCTTTAGAAGCTGCTCGTGGACAATTGCCAGTTGTAGGTGTTGTGTCTATTCATGGTGGTTTAGCAAAAGCGGCTGATCGTAAAAATATAGCTTTAAAAAGTAAAATTTTGATTGAACATCCAGCAAATGATGAATCTGTAAAACCTGAAGATATGACCAATTTAGTTACCGAAATGAATGCAGGAAATACAGATTGGCAAATCATAACATACGCAAATTCTAAACATACATTTACCAATCCAGAATCGCCTGATTATAATAAAGTAATGGCAGACAGAGCTTGGCAACATACATTATTGTTTTTGAAAGAAATTTTGAAATAAAATTGTAAATTAGTTATTAGGAAATAGGTATAAAAAAGCATGTCAAAACTAAAACAGATTAGAGAACAACAAAGCTTAACTCAAGAAGAATTAGCTGAGAAATCGCGAATTTCGGTAAGAACAATTCAACGAATAGAGTCGGGGTCAGTTCCAAAAGGTTATACACTCAAAACACTTGCAACTATTTTACAAATTTCAGAAAATGAATTACTACATATTGAAGAAGAAAAATCTGAAGAAATAATTAATGAGCTAGTTGAAGATTTAGTTATTGAAAGTAATAATATTGATTACCAAAAAGTAAAACTAATTAATTTGTCATCAGTTCTATTTATTGTACTTCCGCCGCTCAATATTTTAGTTCCAATGATACTTTCATTTGCCTTAAAACAACAAAATCATTTGACAAAACAAATCGTCTCTCTCCAAATATTTTGGACCATCTTGGCTCCTATAGTTTTTATGCTTGGAATTTTTCTAAAACTCGGAAGATCTTTTACAATTGTTCTTTTGATTGGAATTATTTTATCCAATGTGTTTTTGATTCTTCGTAATCTAGCTGAAATTGACAGAAATAAAAAGCTTTGCTATAGATTGAAATTCAATATAATATAGTTCTGTCGGGTGATTGTCGTCTAATTGTCGGGTGTTTTTTTTGAATAGATAGACTTGAAATTTAATATTTGACAAAAATTATTTTATGATTAATAAAATCATCTTCGGATTACTATTTTTTTGTATTTGTTCAATAAATAGTTCAGCTCAAACAGAAAATTCTAACCAACTTTATAAAGTTATTCTTTCAAAAGATAGCCTATTATTTGATGTAGGTTTTAATCAGTGTGATGTTTCTCAATTTGAAAATCTATTGAGTAATCATTTCAAATTTTATCATGATAAAGATGGAATTTCAAATAAAACAAAATTTATCTCTGACCTTAAATCAGGAATTTGTAATAATAAAGATAACCGACAAGTAAAGAGATTTTTGATTAAAGATAAAACAGAAATTTTTCCGCTTTATAAAAATGGAATTCTTTATGCAGCAGTTCAAAATGGAGAACATACTTTTTCTGAAAAACGAGAAACAGAACAAGGAATTGCAAAATTTAGTAATGTTTGGGAATTAGAAAATGGAGAATGGAAATTGTCTAATTCGTTTAGTTTTGATCATCAAGCATACTCAAAAAAGAAAATCACAACCAATCATTTTCAAAATGATTCACTCACAGGTAATTGGCTTAAAGAAAATCATATCAATACACTTGGGCTTGGAATTATAGAGGATGGTAAACTGCAACAAATAAAAGTTTTTGGTAAGAATTCTCAAGGTAATGCTGCTCCGTATAATTCTATTTTCAACGTAGCTTCTCTAACCAAACCTATTACAGCAATGGTTGCTTTGCGATTAACAAGTCTAGGAAAATGGAATATTGATGAACCAATTTATAAAATTTACACCGATTCTGATATAGCGAAAGATCCTAGAAGTAAACAATTAACAACTCGAATTATTTTAAGTCATCAAACTGGTTTTCCAAATTGGAGAAGTGAAACGGAGAACAATAAATTGCAATTTCTGTTTGATCCTGGAACAAAATATAGTTATTCTGGTGAGGGTTTTGAATATCTAAGAAAAGCACTTGAAATTAAATTCAAGAAGTCATTAAATCAATTAGCCAATGAGTTGATTTTTGAGCCTTTGCAAATGAAAGATACCGATTTTATTTGGACAAAAAATACAGATGAATCACGTTTTGTAATTGGTTATGATAAAGATGAAAACCCTTATGATATCCTAAAAAATAAGAATGCGAATGCTGCAGATGATTTGCATACGACAATTGCAGATTACGGAAATTTTTTAATGAATATGTTGAATGGAGGAAATTTATCGGATAAGATTTACGATGAAATGCTTCAAAAACAAGTTAAAATCAAGGAGAATCAATATTTTGGATTAGGTTGGGTTATTTATGATTTAGGCAATAACGAATTTGCAATTTCACATGGAGGTTCTGATTTAGGAACTCAATGCCTTGTTGTTTTTCTTCCTAAAACAAAGCAAGGAATTTTAATTTTCACGAACTCTGATCAAGGATATAAGGTTTATGAAGAACTTTTAATTCAATATTTAGGTGATAAAGGGAAGAAAATTATTGAAATTGAAACAAATAAATAAAATTGACAAAGCTTGGCAACATACTTTATTGTTTTTGAAAGAGATTTTATAAATTTGAATGTTATTTACCTGTTGTTCATTTTGCTAATTTTAATTCAAAATGAACAACGGATGTTATTTATAATTTTTTACTTCAAAATACAATGAATTTTATTGAAAGTATTTCCAATTATGTTTTAGAAAATTATTCGGTAAAAGAGTTACCTAATATTGCTATGAAAGCTCTAAATGAAAATATAGAATCTGAATCAATTTATATTTTAGCAGGAATGGATGAAAAGGATAATTCTTTTGAAATATTGCAGTATTTTAATCATTCATTAGATGAATTACAAATTAATTTACCGAGTAAAACGGCTGCTGCAAAAATTCTAACCAAATATTATTTAATGAAAATTGTTGAGAATCCTAATAAAATTTTTGAAATTATGAAGATTTTAGACAATGATGTTTACAAGCAAATAGATTGGAAAGGTCATGAAAGGGAACATATTGGTGAAGAATTGAATCTTGAATATTTATATACTTGGTATCGAGAAATTCAAGATTGGATTGATAACGGAATGATTTTATATTTTAATGATTTGAGTAGAGATGAACAACGGATGAAATTTGAAGAAAATCTACTTTTAGAGGCAAAAAAAACACTACGAAATAACTACAGATAAATTAATATGTGTATTCAAATTAAAGAAAACATTCTTTAATTTGAAACTAAACTATAATTATTCCCCAATAACCAATTTTATCATCTCGTACCAAAAAGCTGAGGTGAAAAATCCAATAATAATACTAATTCCGATAATTAAATTCGTCAATTTAGTATTGAGTTTAAACTGTTCCGCAATAATACTTGACGTAACAAGTGTTGGCATTGCAGCCTCAAAAATAGAGATTTTCGCCACATCACCTTTTATACCAATTACAACTGCTAAAAGCATAACAACCGCAGGTGCAATCATTAATTTGTATAACATCGACATTGATATTTGCGACCATAGTTTTCTCCAGCCATTAAATTTTAGTTGTAAACCAACCGAAAATAATGCTAATGGACCAACAGTTGCGGCAAGTTTGTCGAAGAATGGTTCAGCAGGAGATAAATCGATAAGTTGAGATAAGATTAGTGCACTGATACAACCCAAAAAAGGAGGAAATGTAAACAATCGTTTCAAGATAAATTTTGCATCTATTGCTCCAGAACCGTTGCTACCACCTTTCAGAGCAGAAACTATTCCGATTGTAGACAAGCACAAAAACATGGTTTGATCGCAAATAATAGCAATACTCAGATATTTTTCTCCATAAAATGCTGCTATCAATGGAAAGCCGATAAAAGAGGTATTGCTGTAGCCACTTGCCAATTCTAATGTGCGTCGTGATCGTTCCGAATAGCCTTTGGCTTTGCTGTAGAATTTCATAAAAAACAAACTTCCTATCGCGATAACTACCGTAGAAAATATGGGAAAAAGCATTTCTTTAGACCATACAACTTGCGGAAGATATTTGAACGAAACAGCTGGTAAAGCTAAATAGAGAATCCAAGTATTGATTCCTTTATGCGCATCTGGATGAATAGATTTTGTTGCTTTAAAAACCATTCCAGCCAAAATACAAACAGCTATTAGAATAAAATTGACCATTTTTAGAAATTTGAACTACAAAGTTACAATCCGATTTATTTTTACCCTTAAGATATCGCTTTTTATTCAATGCTTATTTTTTATAGTTTGGCGATATTAGATATGTTTAATTTATTATTATCAAAAATTACTTTTGAAAACTGATTTTCATTTTCTAAAATAACTGTAAACGGAGTAGGAATTATTTTATTAGTTGTCGGAAACCAAGTTGTTTTAATGAAGTAATTGGTTAACAAAATCTTGCCTTCATCCGAGCCGTTTGTACCAAATGTTTCAAAATCACCTTTCCAGAATTTAGAAGTCGTTTTTTCTTCTAATAACTTATTTGTAGCTTCAATATCAGTTGTAGGCAAACCAATTTCTGAAATACCTAAAATAGAATTTTGATCAAATTCGGTATCAGTTTGATAGTCCAAATTATAATGTGTAATAATCTCAGCAAGATTTCCACTTCCATCATAAAAATAAAATGATTTTGCATTCCAATTTTCGAAGAAAGCAATTTGTTCGTCATTTTTTGTTTGTAATATTTCAACTCTATTTTTCATCCATTCAAACGCATTTTCAAATAGACTTTTATCGACTAAAAAACTAAAATGGTAAATATGCTTTTTCTCCGATTGTACAAAGGTTAACCTTGTCCAACCAATTTGTAAACTAAATTGATTCGAAGTTTCATCAATTAATTGAAAAGCTAAAATGTCCGTATAAAAAGACTTTGTTTTTTCTAAATTAGTTGTGAATAATTGTAGTTCTCTTATTCTCATCGTGTTATTTTTCATAAAAGTAACCCAACTAAACAGAAGAAAATAGCAAGATGTATTGATTTAATTAATTGTGTTATTAGAAAATATTCTAAGCTGTTGTGGATTTTGTTTAGAATTCGTCAATACGAGTAATTTTTAAAAATAAAGTGAATAAAAATTGTATTGAGAACAGAATTTCATCTTCAAAAACTAATTTCTTGATAGAAAAAGTCTTGCAAAATTTTACTCGAAATTTGGATTTTTTCTATAAAAAGTTATTATCTCAAAAACTTTATTTTATCCTCATCATTGTAACCAAAGAAGTAGCGGCGTGTGTTTCTTTGTTCGTTGTTTCATCTACCACAAAAATCTCTGTACGTATGGTACTTATCTTTTTTCCACCTTTTATCACATAGGCTTTAGATAGTAAATAATCACCCAAAGCAGGTCGCAAATAGTTAACCTTTAGCTCAACTGTTACCACATAGCAATCGTCGTCATAATGAGAAACAGCCGCATATCCAGAAGAAACATCAACCAAAGAAGCAATCATAGCACCGTTAAACATACCATGTTTACGCGTCATCATTTCCTGTTTTGGTATTTTGATCGAAACATAGTCTGTTTCACATTCTACGAGTGATGCGTTATAAAATTTTAAGGTTTCCGAACGATTAAAACTTGCTTCTACTAATTCTCTCTTTTCTGGTGTCATAAAAAAATACTTTCGACAAATATAGAGATTTGTCGAAAGCAAATTTAGTTAAGCTGATACGTTATTCAAGTTTTCTTCTCGGATAATAGTATCATTCAACGAAATATAAACCTTGTTCAATCCACGATAATAGTTGCCCTTATCTACAGTGACAATCAAATGATTTTTCGGAACTTTTTGCAATGCAGCTTCATTCGGGAAATGCTGTTTTGAGTTTTTGAATGTTACAAAAACATCATTTTCGGTTAGATTTCCTATCTCATCTTCCGAAATTATTTCCACCACATCGTAAGGCAAAAAAAGTTGATCGTATATATAATGAAAAGTCTTTAATTTCTTTCCATTCAACTCTTTGCTATGTTGCAAGAAATTTCTTAGTCGATGTACTATTGTATAAAAATTACCAACCAAAGGCGGTTTCGGAATGTTACGCTCAAACAAACAACCATCTATCAAACTCAACGGTAATTTAATATTCAATTCATCTGTTTTTGAGTTGTATAAATGGCGATAATCTAACCCTCTATTCTTGAATTCGGCAATAATATGATTCTTCAAATCAGGATTTGTAATTGGTAATTGTTGATTGATAAAATCAATTAATTTTTCATTAGAAATAGGAGCCAAATTAAGCTCATTAATGTTCTGTGTCATACAATAATATTTAAATTTTAAACAATATTGTATTTCGATAAATAGGGAAGATAACGTTTGTTTTGGATTGATTCCCGTATTGTTTCACCACCGTGGAGACTACTCTCGGTTGGTATCGTTACTATTATTAGTACGATTCGAAATACAGTGTAAAATTACACAAATATTAGAATATGAGTTATACATTTTAATAATTTTATTTTAAAACAATCAGTAAGAGTTAAAAAAAATACGTCTTGTCAAGCTGAATTCATTTCAGCTTTACATTCAAAAAAAACACCTTTATAATCTTCTCAAGGAGAAGTTTTTTACGTAATATCATTCAGAATCGAGTGTTAGTGTAATGATTAATCTAAGATTAGCTATTTCTATCTCTCTATGTGATGATGTTTTTTATATTTTTGAATTAGATGTAACTCTGAAAAGAGATGTTTCGACAAGCTCAACATGACAGTAATTGTCATTCAGAATGGAGCGTTAATGAAGTCAAAAATTTAATATTCTTTGGCAAGTTTTATATAACAATTAATTCAAGATGATATTTTTTAATGGTTTTTTGTCATTTCGAGGTATCGAGAAATCTAAACTAAAATTTAGTTATTTCTATTTCTCTATGTGATGATGTTTTTTATATTCTGAATTAGATGTAACTCTGAAAGGAGATGTTTCGACAAGCTCAACATGACAGTAAATAAGAAAATTTTACAAAAAATTAAGATTTATTTAAGCTTTTTCCGAAAAATGTTTTCTATATTTGATAGAACAAAAAGATTAAAAAATGAAATTTACGTGTTTATACATGATGTCGATTCGCAAACAGGTTTGGAATATCCAGACGTGGGAAGTCATGTATAATTAAAAGAGATTTTATTTTTTAATTTATTTATTTCCCCGTCGATTTGTTTCGATGGGGATTTTTTTAGCAAAAAGTAATGTAGAACAACCAAAAAAAATTAAAACAATGCAAAGTTTACAACAATTAACACTTCCGGTATGGCCACTGGAAGACAACACAATTTTAGAACAAGTTTCAGTCACATTTCAAACATTTGGGCTTCCATTAGGAACTGCACCAATTATTTTGATTAATCATTCCTTAAAAGGAAATTCTGATTGTACGTATCATTGGGAAGGCGTTATGGGAAAAAACAAAGCAATTGATCTTAATGAGTATACGGTTATCTGTATTGATATTCCAGGAAATGGCATTTCCGAAACCATAAAGTACGATTATATTCCACGTGATAAGATTACCGCCCGAGATGTTGCGGTGTTGTTTTGGTTGGCGTTGTTTGAATTGGAAGTACAAGAGATTTTTGCTATAATTGGTGCAGATTTAGGTGGTGGAATAGCGTGGGAAATGGCTTGTTTGTTTCCTAATAAGGTGCTAAATATTATTCCGATAGCAGCAAGTCCCAAGACAGAAGATTGGTTAGTGAAAGAACCAACGGCTAAAAATGAATACCTGAAATCTATTTTTTATTCGATAGATATTGCTCGAAATAGAGGTGATATTTTGGAAGTTTCACAATTCATAAAATCTAATATTCATGTGATTTATGTAAAAGAGGGCAACGTCTTCAACAAAGCAGAACTGAAACGTTATTACACAAAACTACAAGAGTTTAACAAGCATGTAAAGTTTTATGAGATACAACAAATAGAAGATAATGAGCTTGTAAAAGAACATATAGAACAAGTAGAAAAAATAGTCGACGGAATTTTAGAAAAAGAATTCATCAACAACGTCGCATAACCAAAAGCTCCTGAGAAGGAGCTTTTGTGTTATTTATAATTTATATGAAAAATAAAAACAATGAGTTTTTATTTTTATATTTTTTTAATCTGACATTTTGTAAAACCTTGTTAGCGGTAGTTATTTTAAACTCCACCTACTTGCACGTGACTTGCCCGCATTTTTTACATATTTTAACTTTGCTAAAAAATTAGATGTAACACTAGGTCTTGAGAATTCTAGTAGATTCATTATATCTTCATTAGATGCTACTTTATGCTTTTTTAGATATTGATAAAGTTTTACATGTTTTTCGCTATTAGAAGGTATTTTAAACTTTTTATTTACATCTAACCATATTTTACCTATTTCTGTTGTACAAATAAAAAGACCTTCGTTAGTACCTTTAAACTCAATATATTCAAGTATTTTTTCATTTTTAAAAGTTTTTAGTATTTCATTCCATGGATTTTTGAAAATGTTTTTCAAGTCTAATTCCAATTCAGTTACGCTAACAAATCCTTTTTCGTACAATTTATTAATAATGTATAAATCCATTATACTACAATTCGTAAGATATTTTTGTGTTAGAATAAAAATAGGTGCTTTGATATATTCAGATGGCATCTTAACTTCAATAGTATTTTGATTTTCTTTCCACTGAGGAAAATCTCTACCATATTTCAAAGAATTTAAACTAATTCTCAAAACTCCCATTCCTGCTCTATCGACTAATTGAAATGTCATTAATAATTTAGCAAGAATTTTATTTCTGTGTCTAGGCTCATGATAGGAAATATTATCTTCATTTACTCCTCCATAGAAAGTTCCAGGGTTCGAAATTATTAATTCGTCATCTTTAAAATTAATAGATATCATTCCATCAATTGAGTAATCTCTATGTACAACTGAATTTAAAAATGCTTCATGAAATGCTTGCTCGTCTAATAAATTCAGTTCATATTGTTGCTCATTATATTCAAGTTTTTGAACTGAATTACAGTTATTAAAATGATTCTTAACAGTTTTTTTTTGAGTTCCAAATACAATCGTTCCAAACTTCATTAGTTTTTAATATCCCTGAGTTTGTCCTCCAAGAAAATCTATACTCGTAATTACCTAAATATTTTTCAATTGCATTTTTTGTACCTAAGAATAACAAACCAGCATTATTTAAAATGCCATTTTTTGTTGCATTTATACTCTCTAAAAATGCTAAATCTGTTAAGTTATCAACATTTATATTCCTTCTATTTGCAAAATCAATTTTGGCTTCATGCAAAGCTATTTTGTCTAGTAAATTTTCAATATTTTCAAAGTTTATATCTTTACTACTCCAATCATAAGTTTGTAAATTATTTACAAGTTCTTGAATCTGATTTGGTTCAGCAGGGACGCTTGATTTACCTTCTCTAATGTATACTTTTCCACTTGAAGTAGTTACTAAAGAGTAGTTAATTCTGGGAACTTCTATAATCAAATAATTTTTACTTTCATAACTGAAATTAAATAATTTTAAATCTATTTTTGGTTTTAGTTTCCCTTTAATTCTTTCTTTTGTAACATCTAAATCAATTACTTCAAAACCATTTAATTGTTCGTAAAAATTGTTATGTTTGATATCATTAAAATCCTTAATTCCTATTATAATAGTTCCTCCTTTGGTATTGGCTAAAGCGGAAATTTCATCACAAAGCTCTTTTGAATTGTTAAGTGAGTTAGAATCTTTGAAATTTTTAAATTCTAAAGTTTCACTTTCATATTTTTCGCTTGATTCAAGTTTTAATCTTTCTAATAGTTCTTTAAGGTCTAACATTTATTTCGAAGGTTATTTAATAATTACAGTTAACATTATTTTTTAACGAAACCAAAGTTATTAGAATTTCGTGAAAAAACACCTATATCTGCATTTCATAAAGTTAAGAACAAATATACTAAAATTCCAACACCAAACCCCTTGTTGCAAAACTATAATCTCACAAATTTTCTTCTATTTATCTAGGTGTTTTCTTCGACTGTTCTTCGACGAGAATGCCGTTTTTCCGAAGATTTCTCGAACAATGGTCGAACGATGGTCGAAGAAGCTAAAAAATGACTAAAAATGTATTTTCTCTCAATGTATGATGAATAAAGGTATAGCGAGGTTATTATTTTGCTATAAAACTACTGTTGTATAAAATAGTGATGGACAAAAGTGGACAAATGTGGACAGAACTGGACAAATTCGGACACAAAACGGCGTTTTTGTAAAAGATGTTATTTCTGTTGCTAATTTTATAAATAACAACTATAAAAACATAAAATTATGGCAGAAATTAAAAAAGGAATTTTAGGCGGATTCTCCGGAAAGGTAGGAACTGTAGTAGGCGTAAATTGGCGTGGCAAAGATATTATTCGCAGTTTACCAAAGGCAACCAAAAGAGTGCCTTCTGATTTGCAATTGATGCAGCAAATAAAATTCAAGAAAGTAATCGATTTTTTGCAACCAATACGTCCTGTTCTCAATGCGTATTTTGGGAGTAAAGCTGGTTTGCTATCACGCTATAACGTGGCAACATCCTATACATTGGGCAATGCAGTAGATATGGTAGATGATTTACCTGTTATTGTGATGCAACGTGTGTTGGTGTCAAAAGGTGATTTGGTTGGGTTTTTACTACCTACAATAGACACGGTTGGTGGAAATGGTTTTCAGATGAATTGGGAAAACAATTCTGGACAAGGAAATGCGAAATCTACGGATATGACGAATCTTGTGTGTTATTGTGAGGAGTTGAATTCGTTTGAAGTATTTCAAAATATGGTGTCGCGCGATGTTTTAACAGCAGATATCGTATTACCAACGTATTACAATGGCAAAAAAGTTAACTTTTGGGCATTTCTTAATAGCCAAACAAAGGCAATGGCAAGTACCAGCATTTATCTTGGTGAGCATACGGTAGTCTAATTGCAGTATTGTAGGCTATAATGGTTGTACACAACGAATAGTATGTTGGTTAGCTGAGATGATAGTACACATTGTTTGCTAAAAGAACAAGAGACAATGATGTTGTTGAGGAATACGAGTGGGAATTGAGATTTGTTTGCTAAACATTTGGTTATTATGTATTTATATTGTAAATTGGTTAGTCTAGTAATTACCTAACTAATGGACAATGAGTTATTTTTGAACAAAGATGGGGAGACATATCAAGAAATAATGCTCCTGCTATTGGAATTACAAAAAACTCTTCTACTAATGGGAGATAATCAGAAATTCTATGATAATGCAGACCTAAAATGTTTGCTTAACGTGAGTGACAGAACATTGTATCGCATGAGGAAAATGAATAAAATTCCTTTTTTTAAGGTGGGTAATAAATATTATTATCCAATACAGTTCTTTAACCAAAAAGCTCTTACCTAAGAGCTTTTTTTGTGGAGTATTCTGAGTGTTTTATTTTGTGTATATTGGGGTGTTGTTGAATGAAATAATGATATAAGTATTTATTTATAAAACTTTTGTATATTTAATTTTACTAAATAATAATATTGTCTATTATTTTAAATAAAACAACTTTAAAACAAAATTATGAAGGAATATAAAGTAGAAACCTTAATTTATTACACAAAATTAACTCTTGACTCTGAACATATTGCCAAGCAATCCAAAGAAGATATACAAGAAAAATTAAATGAATATGCAAAAAATGGATTTAAGTTAGTTTCAACAAATTCAACTAATTTTGGTTTAGCAATTTATATTTATTTATTCTTCGAAAAAGATGTTTAAAGAAAAATTTCTAAATATTCTTAAAAAATATTCAACAGAATTTGCTCTAATTTTTATTAGTGTAATCCTTGCTTTTGCTTTGACAGAATGGAGTTCTAATCGAGGAGAAAAAATATCTGAAACCAAAATTTTAAGTGAAATTAAAAATGGAATAAATTTGGATTATAAAGATTTTGAATCTAATTTAAAAATGCACAAAATCAGTAAAGCTGGTGTTCGAGAATTGAGAAAATGGGTGAATAATGAAGAAATAAATAATGATTCAATTCCGGTATATTACTATTTAGTTTTTAGAAATTATTCGCCAATAATTAACAAAACCGGCTATGAATCACTTAAAGAAACTAGTTTAAAAACAATTTCAAATGATTCATTGAGATTTCAAATAATTAAATTGTATGATTATCATTATAACATAATTGAACAGTTAGAAAATCATAATGAAGAAATGCAGGATTTTGAGACATATTTTGCATTGGTAAATAAAATTCTTACGCCGTATATGAGCTTTGATGAAAAAGGAAATTTGAAAAACCTTCAGAAAGCTAATTTATCTGAAGTAGAGAAAAAGGAACTTTTAAGTTATTTATGGAGATTGGAACTAACCAAAATGTTTAAGATTTTTCGATATGAACAAGTACTGACTGAAATTAAAAATCTTGATAAATCACTAAATGCTGAATTAAAAACCAAAAGATAGTATTGTATTATCAAAAAATCACATAATTTTTAAATAGAAAAAAATTATATAGTAATCATCAAAAAGCTCTTACCTAAGCGCTTTTTTTGTGGAGTGTTGTTGGTATTTTATTTTGTGTATATTGGAGGGGTAATATGCTAGGTTACATTATTTTTTATTTTAAAAATTTTATTTATGATTGAATCTATTAGACTAAATGATATTATTGTTGAATACGATAAAGGAAAAACTTCTGATGCATATCTAAATGAGATAAATATTAAAAATGATTGCCCTTGTGGTGATTGCCATTTTTTTGTTGATGTAGTATTGAAAATAGATTTGGAAATTTTTAGATTTCTAAAAAGTGTTGGAACTGATTTAAAGAAAAATTTAAAAACCGAACCAACTGGGTTTGGTGTATAAGAGATGATAATAATGAATTTATTTGTTTTCAACAAGTGTATCTTATTAAAGGATCTTTATCTAAAAATTCATCACATCACTATGAAAAAAAAGAATTGGGTTTAAAAATAAATGCTGAATTTATTAATGAAGATGATAATATTATTGTTGATTTAATAGTAGATAAAATAAATGTTGTTTAACCTCTTATCATTTTGAACTTAAATTCGTCAGTTCGAGTGATTTTTAAAAATGACACTTCGATAAACTCAGTACAAGAATGAATAAAAATTGTATCGAGAATAGAATTTAATCTTCTAAAACCTTATTCTCGATACAAAATTCTAAAAGAATTTCACTCGAATTGACGGTTTTATTGATAAGGTATTCAAAATGAATAATGACCATCTACGATATAAAACAATCTTTTATTATAGGTAAGACTTCTGCGATAAACTAATAATTTTCGGTTGAGATAAATTACCTTTGCAAAAAATCTATTATGTTTTCTGCCTTCAAGAAAAAACTAAATTCACATCCCGTTTATAATATCAATTTTATATTAATGTGTATGAGCACATTGTTATTTGCGGCAAGTTTTAATATGATGATTCCCGAATTACCTGCTTATTTAAGCAGTATGGGTGGAGCAGAATACAAAGGTTTCATAATTGCTTTATTTACATTAACAGCAGGAATTTCGAGACCTTTTAGTGGAAAATTGACTGATAAAGTGGGACGTGTACCTATTATGGCAATTGGATCTATAGTGTGTTTTGTGTGTGGAATTTTGTATCCCGTATTAACATCTGTTTCAGGATTTTTATTTTTACGTTTGATTCACGGCTTTTCGACAGGGTTTAAACCAACTGCTACCGCAGCATATATTGCAGACATTATACCTCGCGAACGTTGGGGAGAAGCATTGGGATTGCACGGAATTTGTTTCAGTATCGGAATGGCAATAGGACCAGCATTAGGAAGTACAATTACCTTATATTCTTCGATTAATATCATGTTTTTTACATCATCATTTTTTGCATTAATGTCAATTTTGATTTTGTTTAACATGAAAGAAACATTGCAAAATAAACAGAAATTCACAGTCGGATTATTAAAGATTTCGAAGAATGATGTTTTTGCGAAAGAAGCTTTACCAGCAGCTCTTATCACATTTTTATCTTATGTTGCGTATGGTGCTATTTTGACTTTAATACCTGATTGGACTTCGTATTTAGGTTTCGAAAATAAAGGTGTATTTTTTATTGTTTTTACCGTATCATCGATGTTGGTTCGTTTCTTTGCAGGGAAAATATCAGACCAAAAAGGACGAGTTTTGGTCATAAAAATAGGATTAGCTTTGTTGATTGTTGCATTAATTTTATTAGGAAGTATACAGTCAAAATTAGGTTTAATTTTAGGAGGTTTGATGTACGGAATTTCTGGAGGAATTCTTTCACCAGCACTTAATGCTTGGACAATTGATTTTAGTAAACCTGATGAACGTGGAAAAGCAATGGCGACGATGTATATTGCGATGGAAGCGGGAATTGGACTTGGTGCATTGTGTGCGGGTTGGTATTTTCAGGATTATTTGGATCGCGTTCCGATGATTATTTATGTTTCGGCAATTATTTGTTTTATTGGAACAATTTATATGTTGAGATTTAAAAATAAACCACAAAGAATTTAATTTTAAGAGATGAAAGCAGAACTTTACGAGGTTATAAAACATAAAATAGAAGAAAAAATAACGTATTTCAATCATTTGATAGAGGATTTACGAGCGTCAAACAATGATACTAAAAGTAGTATGGGCGATAAATACGAAACTTCGCGCGAAATGATGCAACAAGAAATTACTCGAATTCAAAATCAATTGAATGATGTTTTAATTCAACAAGATATTTTCTCAAAGATTAAAATTATTGATAATCCAATCATAGGTTTAGGCAGTTATACAGAAACCACAATGGGTAATTTTTGTATTGCGTGTAGTTTTGGAGAGATAGAAGATGAAATGAAAAAAATATTTGTACTTTCTTCTCAAACACCTTTGGCTAAAATATTAATGGGTAAGGGTAAAAATGATTCGTTCGAAATGAACGGAAAACTCTTTAAAATATTGAAAGTTGAGTAATTTATATTCAAAAACAAATTGCATTACATTCTGAATATAAGCTAGTTAATCGTCTGAATGTCCTTTGTAAAATTATTTAACCAATCTTTTCTTTTGTGTCTACCATCGTAGCTTGAAGATATTACATTGTACTTTTTAGTTTTAAGTAAATCAATTAATTCAATATTATTTAATATTAGAGGTTCAACTTCTTCTTTTCCGTATCGAATAATGATTTTTGGAGATTTTATAACACTTTCATTAAAATTATCCTTATTTTCTCCTGCAACAGAATACAGAATAAAACCAGTGAAATAATTAGGGTATTTATTTAATAAATTTACACCAAAACCCGCTCCATTAGAAGCTCCATAAAAATATTTTTTTTTGCTTTTTAACTTTAATTCTTTAGTTGCATATTCATTAACTTCATTCATAAAAAAAGTAAGATGATTTTTAAATCTTGCAGCTAATTCTGTACCATCTTTTGCATCATTTTTTTCTACATATTCATAATTTCGTAGCTGTAAATAAGAATTTGGAATATCTGTTTCATTAGAATTAACACCAATAATAACTATTTCAGAAATCTTCTTAATATTAATTAAACTATCAATTTTTTCTTTATAATCATCTGTCAATAATTGCCCATCAGCCATATAAATTACATTATATTTTTTATTCGTAGAAAAGTTTTTTGGAAAATAAATAGTCAAGTTACGTTTCTCATTAAGAGCTTTACTTTCAATAGAAATTGTTTTTAATTGAGAGTTTTGAGCATTAGTAATTGTGAAAAAGAAAAAGAAGGTAAAAATTAAATATTTCATAAAAAATTCAAATTAGTTGATTAATAATTTATTTAAAAATAGATAAAAAATATAAATAATACGTAAACGTAGAATAAAAATAACTCCCAACTAATCATCTTAGTTGGGAGTTATATTTTTAATTTAATTCAGCAACAATATCGCGCCAAGCATCCAATTCTGGAATACCAGGTTTTCTTTTTCCAAAGAATTGTACGATAATTTCACCTTTGTCATTGTAAACTTCAACAGCCGTTACAATACCATCTTCGGTAGGTTTTCTCACAATCCAAGTTTCAGTGATTTTATCCATATCTAGATGTAAATTAAAATCTGGATCTAAAATATTGAACCAGTTTTCGTGCCACATAGTACGTTTTACATTCCCGGTATGTATTTGTATAATTCCTTTATTTCCCGTAAAAACCATGATTGGCGTTTCGGTTTGCGACGCTTTTTCTAATAATTGAACAACAGCTTCTTTTGTTACTTTTTTTGCATGATAATCTGTCGGAGCCAAACGCAAAGCTTGCGTACGAGTAACTCCAAATTTGCGTAACATCATAAAGAAATTGTGTGTATCTTTTAGTTCTATCCAAGCTTGTTGAAAACCTTCTACATCTATCTCTGTATCTGGTTTTTCGGTTGTATTAGTCGTTGTATTTTCAGTGACTTCAACAGTTGTTTGGTCAGCATCTTTGTATTTATCAACCAAACTATCAAAAGCTTCTGTATTACTTTGCGGAACCAAATAAATTTTATGAACTGCTTCTCCGTCTTTTCCGAAAAATTGTAAACTTTTGCGTTCTCCATGTTCAGAAGTTTCTGTTACAGCGAATGCAGATTTCCAATGAGTCAAGAAAATACGCAAATCAATATCTTCACCAACAAATAATTGGGCATGTGGCGAAGAAAAATCAGGATTTAGATAAATTCCCTTGCGCTCGTGTACACATTCGTTGTTGCGCGTCAAAGCCATTACTTTTCCCAAAGATTCTATTTCTTGTAAAATTGCAGCAAATTCGGGTTTCAATTTGGTTACATTTTCGCCTAAACTGGTTGCTAATAATTCCATTTCGCTAACGCCTAATTCTTTTGCAGCGTTACGAATTCTTATTTTTGGTTGATTTGTTTTCAAATCATTCCATTGTTTTTTTAGTTCTGTTGTTGTATTCATGTTATTTTGTTTTTTTCCGAATAAAATAAGCGGTTTTTGGTCGATTGGATTTTGACAAATTGTACAAGGAAATTGATAAATTTTTGAAATAATTTCTGGACGAAAAACATTTTCTGGACGATCTTGCATCACGATTTTTCCTTTATCCATCAAAATAATTTCATCTGCAAATTGCGAAGCCAAATTAAGGTCGTGCATTACAAGAATGACAAGATTTCCTTTTTGTTTGAATTCTTTCAGAATTTCCAGTAAATTGAATTGATGAGAAATGTCCAAATTATTCAGAGGTTCATCTAAAAGAATTAGTTTTTGATTGATTTCATTTTCTAATTGCGCAAAAACTCGCGCCAAATGTACACGCTGTTTTTCTCCACCAGAAAGATGAAGATAATCTCTTGTTTTGAGATGAAAAATATCTGTTTTCTTCATCCAATTTTCTACCGAATCTACATCGTTTTTTTGAGGAGAATTGCTAAAATAAGGATAACGTCCCATCAAGATAACTTCTTCTACAGTGAGTGGAATATCAGCAGGCTGATGTTGAGAAAACTTTGCTTTATGCTGAGGTAAATCTTCTTTTTTCCAATCTTTTAAAGAAATGTTTTTTAATTGAATTGTATTCTTTTTCGGGTCAATTTCATTGGCAATATAGCTTAGTAATGATGATTTGCCAGCACCATTTGGACCTACAATTGCAATCATTCTTCCCGCATCAGAATCAAAAGAAATATCCTCTAAAATCTTGAATGATTTGTATTGATAATTTACGTTGTCTACAACCAGCATTACAATGATTTTTTATAATTCATTAAAATTGAAATAAAAACTGGAGCACCCATTAATGATGTTAAAATACCAATTGGTATTTCTGACGGAGCAACCAGTGTACGGCTTATTGTGTCGGCTACAATAACCAATATTGCGCCTAAAAATGCAGATAATGGTAAAATAATAACGTAATTGGATTTGAAAATAAGTCGTAAAATATACGGAACTATAAGTCCTACAAATCCTATTGTTCCTGTAAAAGAAACTATTGTTCCGACTAATAAAGCTGAGAAAACAATGATTTGTTTTTTTGTTTTTTCTACATTAATTCCCAAATGTTCTGCATCTTTTTCGCCCAACATCATCGCATTAAGAATTTTTCCTTTTCCAAGTAAAAAATAAAAACTAACGATAACAATAATGCTTAAAATAAAAATTTTGTTCCAGTTTGCGCTTGCAATGCTACCAAGTGTCCAAAATGTCAAGTTTCGTAGCTCTTCTTCCGTAGATAAGTAGGTTAGTAATCCTGTTGCAGAACCGCATAAAGCAGAAATTGCAACACCGGAAAGTAATAAAATCGTAATATTAGTTTTGCTTTGATGAGAAGAAATTCTATATACGAATAGGGTAGAGCACATGGCGCCCACAAAAGCCATCAAACTTAGTAATGAGTAATGAATAATTTCTGGAACAAAATTTTTGATATATCCTCCTAATACAATTGTAACTGCAGCAAATAAGATACTTCCAGAAGTTATTCCGATTAAATCTGGAGAAGCCAATGGATTTTTGAAAATTCCTTGTAAGCAAGTTCCTGCTACTGCTAAACCTGCGCCAACTAAAATTGACATTAAAATGCGAGGAATTCTTAATTCAAATAAAACATAAAAATCACTATCATTTATCGCATTTCTATTTGTAAATACATTATTGATAATAGATAAAATTGAATCATTAAATTGATAAACACCCAGAAATAATGCAACTAAAGCAAAGGCTAAAATGGTAATACTTAATAAGGAAAGATGTATTCTGATTTGCGGATACATTGTATTTATTTTTGTAATAATTGATTTAATTCTACTGCAGCTTGTCCAACTCTTGGTCCGAAACCAGAAAGTAATCCGCCGTCCATTGCAATAATTTTTTTGTTTTTACCTGCATTTGTAGTAGAAACACCTTCTAATTTTAGAACGCCGTCTACACCACCAATACTTTGTAAACCTGAGTCAAACATCAAGATATAATCAGGATTTCCTTTTACAACTGCTTCTGGCGTTAATGGTTTATAATCTTCAAATTCTGTAATCACATTTTCTCCACCTGCAATTGTGATTATTTTTTCTACTGGCGTATTTTTTCCAGCAACCATAAGGTTTCCAGCTCCACGTGCATAGATAAATAATACCTTTGGTTTTGTAGCTAATGGTTTTAAAGCTTTAAGATCTGTATCAATTTTTGTATTTATTGCGTCATAATCTGTTTTGTTAAGAGAAGTTGCAATTGTTTTTATCAAAGCTTTAGTTCCATCTACAGAATAATCTTGCTTAATGATTTCTACAGTAATTCCTGCATTTTTTAATTGTGCAATTTGTTCTGGCGTTAAATCCTTATCTGTTGCATAAACTTTAGTCGGTTTTAGTGCTAATAAAGCTTCAATAGATAAACTTCTTACATGTCCTAAATCTTTTGCTTTTTCTTTTACAGAAGCAGGGAATGTGCTTGTAACATCTACACCGACAAGATTATTTTCTTCTCCCAAATCTGCTAAAATCTCTGTAATAGCACCATTTAGTGAAACAATTTTTTCATTAGAAACAGTTGCTTCCGTTTTAGTTTCGGTTGTGTTATCTGTTTTGGATTCTTTGTTACAACTTGCTAATAATGCTAAGATAGCTGTAGAAATAAATAGTTTTCTCATGTTATTTGTATTAAGTCTAAATTAAAAGACAAAGATTAGTAAAAAGATTTATTTATCCAATTATTATTTAGATTAAATTAAAATAACATTACTGTTTTTATAATTTAGTCTATTTTTATGTTAAACTTTCTTGTATTTAAAATTTGGGTATTGTATTTGAAATGAATGAGAAACAATCAATAAAATCTCTACCATGAAAAATTTTATTAAAACTTTAATTCTCGCATCTTTTTTGACCGTTTTAGGTACAAATAATGTAAGTGCGACGTCTTATAAAGTGAAAGAGAATACATTAAAATCGAATAAATCGATAGATCCAGTCAATATATTTACAGTGAGTTTATGTTTTGTATTAGCAATATCTGCTTACAGATTTCGTAAGAAAATCATTTAATATTATTTTACTTTAAATAGTGAGATTTGTAATTTTGCATTTCATAAAAATCAATTTACATGAATGCATCTTCTGATGATTCTAAAAAAGTTTCACTTACAATTATATCATACGTTTCCTTAACATTTATTGGATATTTTATTATTGGATTATCGCTTGCGGTTCTTCCAATTTTTATTCACCAAGATTTAGGTTTTAGCGCAACAGTAGCCGGATTAGTAATTAGTTTACAATATTTAACAACGTTTATGTTACGTGGTTATTCTGGTAAAATAGTTGATACAAAAGGTCCTAAACAAGCTGTGGTAATGAGTATGACTGGTTTTACAATAACAGGTTTTGTACTTATTTTGGCTTATTATTTCAAGTTTTCGCCATTTATTTGTTTAGGCTTTCTAATTGTAACGCGTCTACTTACAGGTTCTGCGGAAGGTATGGTAGGCGCAAGTCCTATAAATTGGGCAATACTAAAAGTTGGCGAAAAGTATACAGCAACTTGTATTTCTTATAACGGTGTTGCAAGTTATGGTGGTCTCGCTTTTGGAGCGCCTTTGGGTGTTGTAATTGTTAAATATTCTAACTTTTATGTTTTAGGTGGATTAATTATTTTATTAGGATTAATCGGTTTATTCTTCTCAAAATCAAAAGAAAATATACAAGGAAAACAGACAAAAGATCAACAGTCATTTTGGAATATTTTAGGAAAAGTAGCTCCTTATGGCTTGTGTTTAGCACTTGGTGGATTAGGATTTGCTACAATTTCTACATTTATGACTCTTTATTATGAATACCATAATTGGGAAAATGGCGCATTATCGCTAACTGTTTTCGGTGTATTATTTATCCTTGCACGATTAATTTTCAGTAATGCGATTCCAAAATATGGAGGAATTAAAGTTGCAATAGTTAGTTTATTTGTAGAAGCCATTGGTTTGCTGGTTATTTGGTTATCGCAAGATCCGACGATTACGCTGATTGGCGCAGGAATTACAGGACTTGGTTTTTCATTAGTTTTTCCCGCAATGGGCGTTGTTGCGATGAAAACAGTTCCTTCATCTAATCAAGGTTCTGCTTTAGCGGGCTACGGACTTTTTATTGATATTTCATTAGGCGTTACAGGACCTTTGGTGGGTGGTGTTGCAGATTATTTGGGAATGAATTACATTTTCCCATTCAGTATGATAATGGTTTTAATTGGTGTAAGTTTATCTTATTTTCTGAAATTTAAAACGGCTAAATCTATTGTTTAAAATTTATCAAATAATCGCAATAATGCAGGAATAAAGAGGATTAGGAATACCACATAAGTAGAATTTTGTATATAGTTGTGTATAAATAGACCAATAAGTAGAAGTAATTGATTTTGCGTATCAGAAGTAATTTTACCTTGTAATATGTCAGATTTGAAATTGACTTTTTTACCATTTGGTTCTGTAATCGTCCACTCAGTATTCCAAATATTACTGTAAAGCCATGTGTATCGTTCATTTCCGATATAAATATCTGCTCTTGTATTCCAAATATTGAATGTTATTGTGCCGAATTGCTGATTTTTGGATGTGATATCACTTATAATAATTTGACTATCAAAAAAATTGAGTTTATAAAAATAATAACTTTCAGTTCCTATTTTTCCGATGACTGAATTACTAAATAGGTTTTCTTTTTCTAAACTTCCTATTTGTTTTTCATTCTCATATAGCTTGGTATTAGAGGCAATATTTTTTTTTCCAAGTAAGATTCATGTTGGTTGTAGTATTAGTTACAACTAATTTAAATGAAAGTTTTAAGAATAACAATTATTTCAAAATTAATTGGATAGAATCACTAATTCAAAAAAAAATGTAAGTGTTAAAATCCAATAATTCCCTAAATTTACAACATGAAATATGAAATTCTTTTACTGATTATTCTGATTGTTTTTGTGGTTTGGAGAAAAATAAATTCAAAGAATAATAAAGAACAAATGGTTGATGTTAATGATTCTAAACCTTCAAAAGAATCATTTATTGAGATTGTAAAAGATGAAGTTTTAATCGATAACTCTCATGAATTAAATATGATGTATGATTTCGAAATATCTTCGGTGACGAAGAAAGAAAATACATTAGATATTTTAATCACAATTCATAATAAATCAGACCAAACTGTCAGAATTGATTTGAAAGAAGCAACTTATTCGTCATATTTTACGAAAAAAGTACTAAAAGCAGCTATTACTTTTTATGGAGAATTGAGCATGGGAACGAATGATATTTTGTTGAAGAATACGATTTTACCCGATTCACAACTTATCAGAAATATCTATTTTTTTAATCCAAATTTGAATCAATTTCATCAAAATGATGCGCTAACGATTGATTTAATGATTAATAATCAATCTTATCAGTTGAAAAAACATTTGCATCAATCAGATATTCAGTTAATTAAAGTTATTTGTTAAGACATTTTTTTTGGTTCCGTTTTGATTCCGTAATTTTACAAATTCAGAATTTTATATTATATGAAACATATACAATTGATGCTTGGAAGTGCATTACTTTTTGGTTTAACAGCTTGTCAAACTCCAAAAGTTGCAACTGAGCAACAACAAAAACAATCGCCTTATCAAAGTTTACAAGTTGATGGAAAAATCTATGCAGCTTTCTATCAGCAGCGTGCAGCGGAATATCAAGCGTTAAGTCAACAAGCGTATAATATTGCAAAAGAGCGTTTGGACGAAGCAATTGCAAAGAAAGGAAATAAACCATTAGCGATTGTAACAGATATAGACGAAACGTTTTTGGACAATTCTTATTATGCTGTAGAAATGGCAAAACAAGGTAAAACGTGGACGCAAGATTCTTGGGCAAATTGGACTTCGAAAGGTATTGCGACGCCTTTGGTTGGATCGTTAGATTTCTTTAAATATGCGGCAAGCAAAGGTATTCAGATTTTTTATATTACCAATCGTTATGAGGTAGAACGTCCAGGAACTTTAGCTAATTTGGTGAAATATGATTATCCAGTTCAATCTCCTCAAAATTTAATTTTGAGAAGTAAAGAAAGTAGCAAAGAAGCACGTCGTCAAAATATCTCAAAAGAGTATGATATTGTACTACTTTTGGGTGATAGTTTAACAGATTTTTCATCTCTATTTGATAATCATAAATCAGAAAAAGAAAGAGCGCAAGCAGTTGAAACGTTAAAATTGGAGTTTGGTAAACGATTTATTGTATTACCAAATGTTGGTTACGGAGATTGGGAATCTGCGGTCTTTGATTATAAATATGATTTGACACAAGAACAAAAAGATTCTATTTTGTATGATGCAGCAAAAGAGACGCCTGTAACAAAATAATAAATTTTAAAGCCAAAATATTAGATGATATTTTGGCTTTTTTCTTCTTTAATTTGAAGTGATTTTAGAATTCTTAAGTTTTGCTTAAGTTTATTCGTTTATCAGATTATTTTTATTGACAGAACTTACCTTTACATCATATAGTTCAAATGTAATGGTAATCACAATTTTTCTTTTATTTGTTGGTGCAATTTTAGCTTTTTGGATCAGTGCAATTTGTGGTGGTGGAGCAAGCTTGATTTTAATTCCAATTCTAAATCTAATTATTCCGACATCTCTTGTTCCATTTTCGTTAACCGTAGGTACTTTTACAAGTTCTGCTTCTAGGATTGTAGCTTTTCGAAAATCGGTACATTGGAAAATCTTTTTTTGGTTTGTACCATTTTCTATTCCTGCGGTACTATTGGGTGCATATCTAATAAAATATATCAATCCCATTTATCTTCAATTAATAGTAGCTCTTTTACTTATTTCTAATGTTCCACAATTATTTTTGAGTAAAAAAGAGCAGGATAAAGAAGAGAAATCTTCGCCAAAGTATGTTTTGGCAATTATTGGTTTTTTGGCTGGATTTGTTTCTGGAATTACAGGAGCAATTGGTTTATTGTTTAATCGTTTTTATTTAAAATATGGTTTAACAAAAGAAGAAATTATAGCAACACGAGCAGCCAACGAAATTATCTTACATTTAATAAAACTTGTCATCTATATTATTTTAGGATTATATTCTAAAAACGCCCTGTTGTTAGGGTTAACGATTGCAATGGCTTCTGTCGTTTCTGCATACACGGTGAAGTATATTTTACCTTTTATGAGCGATTTTTTATTCCGAAAAATAGGTTACGGAGCAATGGTTATTTCTGGTATTGTTTTATTGACAAGTAGTTCAGAAAAAATCATTAATCAAGATAAAGTTCAATTGTATACTGTTGCAAAAGGAGATAAAAATGAAACAACTCTAAAATGGCGAAATAGCGATTTGGTTTTAGAATATGCTTTGGATGATGGTTTGGAGATAGAACGTCCAATTGATTCATCTGAATTACCTGAAAATTTATTACAAAAATACAATCAACTTTTACCAAAATATGATGTGATTCATTTAGAAAAAGTATTTAAAATTGGCGAAGATGGTTACGAATTTTATTGTATTAAAGATAAAAAACTAACCAAACTTGAGTTTTAATCAATAATTCTGAATTGTTTCATTAAGAAAATTGCGTTCATCATTTTTGTTGTGCCTTTACGCAATTTATAATCGGATAAATAATTGTTATCTATATTTTTCAGTTCAAAACAATAGTTGATGATATGAGCAGGAAAATCATTTTCTAACTTTGTTAATTCTAAATCGTGTGTGGCTATAAAACCAACTAATTGAGTAGGCATATTCATCAATTTTACTAAAAATTTTTGAGAACCAATTAGTTTATCTTCCGAATTAGTTCCTTTTAAAATCTCATCTAAAATAATATAATGTGGAATTTTTTCTTCTAAACGATCAATCAAAATCTTTAATTTATTGATTTCATTTTTGAAATATGAATCTCCAGATGATAAATTATCAACGGTTCTAATGCTTGTAAAAAGGTTCATCGGATAAAAAATCATTTCCTCTGCACTTACATTTGCACCATTCATCGCTAAAACCAAATTTGTACCAACTGTACGCAAAAAAGTACTTTTTCCAGCCATATTAGCGCCAGTAATAATGGCAATATTATTGGGTCTATTGGTTTCAAAATTATTTTTTACTGCTATAGATTCCTCTAATAATGGGTGATACGCATTTTTCAAATTTAATTGATACGGTTCATTAGAAATTGTTGGCGTAGAAAAATCAGAAAATTTATCATTGAAAATAGCAAACGAAACAAAGGCTTCTAATGATGCAAATTGTTGCAGCCAAGGTTCTATTTTATTCACCGTTTTTTGAACTTCATTTTCAAATTGAATCGAATAATATAAACGCCACAAAAACAAATTATTCAGAACAAAACCGACAATAGGAAAATTTGCAGCATCTAATGTTTCTTTGCTCGATGAAATTGTTTTGATTAATACTGATGCTTTTTGATTGTCTGTAACAAAAGCTTTTTTGATGGTTTGATTAAGCTCTGTATTAAAATTTTCTTCTTCAATATGATGAAAAATTTCATTCAAATTACTCAATTCATCAGCTTTCATATTGGTGTAAGCAGAAACTTTAGCTAATTTATGTCTAAAAATAAAATTGATAATATTTGCGAAAACAATAGCGCTAACTAGCCAATAAAAAACGTCTTTTTTCGGAAAACCATTAACTGCCAAATAGATAAATACACCGATATTTATACTTGCAAAAATGATTGGAATAAAACGAATTGCTTGATTTTTAAAAACTCTGTTTTCATATTTGAACAAAGCAGATTGATTCATGTTTAATCGTTTAGAAAACGTTAAAAATTTTACAATCCATTCATGTTTTTGACTTAATTCCTTAAATGCCTCTTGTCTTTTTATGATTTCATCTTTAGATAAAAGTAAATTAGATAAATATGTTTTTAACTGATTATTTCCTAATCGCGTTTGTGTTTTATTGATGCGATTAAATAATGATTTTCCTTCGAGTATGTCTAAATCTTTGTTGTAGACATTATCAAATTGCACATTATCCGTCTCATAATCATCATCTCTATCGTTGATGAATAATTGAGAAATAATCATTAAAGCTTGCTTTGTATAGTCAAATTCTGAAGATATTTTAGAGGAAATAACAACTAAAATAATTAAAACGAAAACAGCTATAAACGCAATTATTAAAGATAAAAAATGATCTTTTGTTGCATAAATAATGAAGAAAATAACAGCAATTAGAAAACAAATTAAACGGATGTTGCTCAATTTATTTTTCTTGTTTTTTAAAACGATTAGTTCTTGTTGTAATCTGGCTTCAATTTGGCTATAATTTTTCATCGAAATATTTCTGTATAAGAAGCGTAAATGTAAGTATTTATGTTTTGTTGTAAAAGAATATGAGAGAGCTTTTGAAAGCTCTCTCATATTAAAATAAATCTAAACCCGTTATTCATCAATTTGAGTGATTTTTAGAAACGAAGAGAATAAAAATTGTATTGAGAATAGAATTTTATCAAAATGCATAACGAGTAGACTTAGATTATTTTTTAGTGATTTTCTTTAATCTTTTTTGATGAAATTAAACGTTCTTTTATTTTGAATCATTTGCATTGTTTTTCCATCTTCAGAAAAAATGATTTCTATTTTAGCTGGTTCAAATGTGAAATTTGTTTGATTATTAGCTGTTAACGCAAATGGCGGTTGTCCGTCTCCTTGTGCCATCAATGTATTATTTTCTACAAAAAAACTAATTCCAATAGGAATATCGGTAGACGTATATGTGTTGGTGTATTTTGCGAGAGTTTTTGTTTCTATTTTAACTGAAATTACTTTTTTTGGATAATTTATTTTTAGGTTATATGTGGCGTTAAACAAATTATTTTTGATAACAGCAAGATTTACTTCATTACTGTTTTGTATCACAGAATAACAAAATTTTGTAGCCTCAAAACAAAAAGTATACGATCTAAAAGCATCAATTGCGCCATTGTGACCAATTCCTATTTCGTTATCAATTTTATCATTAAACAATCCAAAACCATGTGTTTCGTTTATAGTTTTCATTTGGGAAACTGTAGTCGGATTTAAAATTTTAGCATTTAGTAATGCATTCATAAATGTATTTAAATCTGTTGGTGTCGAAACAATAAAACCTGCTCCTAAGGGAACAGTCATAGATGTTTCTGGTTGAAGAATGTAGTTATTATTTTGATATTCATAAGATTTTGCTTCATTATTATTGTTAGAAATTTTACTTCCAATTTTTGTATTAGTCAGTTTTAATGGCTTTATAATATATTTTTGAAGTAGATTTTCGTATTTAGTTTTGCTAATATCTTCTAAAATGTAGGTTAATAAAATATAATTGGTGTTAGAATATTTTTCTTTTGTATTTGGTTCAAAATCTGAAGTTAATTTATCAATTTTTGCTAGCATTTCTGGTTTTGAAATATCTTTTAAATACCATTCTAAATAAGAGGGTGTTGATGTAATATTTTGAATTCCACTTGTATGTTGCAATAAATTCTGAATAGTTATTTTATCCGCATTTATGATATTTGGATAAAATTGAGAAAGTTTTGTATCTAAAGTTAATTTACCATTTTCTACCATCTTCATAATTAGAGTTGCGGTAAAAGTTTTAGAAATAGAACCAATACGAAACTTAGTTTGTGTATTATTTTGTAGACTATTTTCGTAGTCACGATTTCCATAACTATTAGCATATATTTCTTTTCCATCTCTCAAAATAGAAACACTTCCTGCACCAATTTTTTCTCTATTCATATAAGTAAATAAACTGTCTAAAGCAGGTTTATTGAGTTCTTGGGCAAATAGGAGAGAGCCAAAAACACAAAATGTTGTCGATAATAATTTTTTCATAAAGTTTGTGGTATTAATAGCGTTAAAACAGAAGAAATTATAATGATAAATAGAATAGTTGCAATAAAAGCAAAGGTTTGTTGTATAGTTTTTAGATTGGTTACAGTCCTAAATCCGATATATAAATAATAAAACATAACGCAAATAAAAAATATAGCAACAAATGCAACAATCAGAATAACAAGCATGGTTGAAGATTCTTGTAAAACGGATAAATTATTAGATTGAATACTATCTGTTACCTTGTTTAATTTATTGTTTACAATTGGAATAAAATCGGTTATAAAGACAATATAATAAGCTATTCTCGAAATTAAAACGACATTCACAATGTCAATGAAACGTGTTCGCTTATTGATGATCTTTCCTAAAATAAATAAAAACAAAATTGCAATTCCAATATTTCGTGTATTTTGATACAATAAATCCCAAAAAGTAAAATCAATTAAACCTTTTTTGATGCTTAAAAAATCAGGAAAATTAGAATTTGTAAGTTTGGCTATATATGTAAAAATAAGATGTGCTAAAACTCCAATAATTAACAATGCTTTATCTTCAAAATAAGCGAATGGATTAAGTAATTTTTTAATCATGTTTTAGTGATTTTATAGTATTAATAAATTCGTTTGGATTATCACAACTAATCAAATATTTTACATTATTTAGCTCTATAGCAACTAGTTTTGAACGATCTTTTATGTTACATCTATAATTATCCATTGATATTCCGATAAGTCCATAAATACCTCTTGCTCCAATAATCATGAGATTATTTTGAGATTTTTTTGAGATATTTTGAATCTTATTAACTGGAATAGTTATCGTTTTTATTTTTGAGATTAAATAAATATTATTAAAGTCTACTTTAATTTTATTCAAGGATAATAAATAACAACCTAAAATTATAGGAAGTACTGTTCCCCAATAAATAAGATTTGTAAATAAACTTTTCTCATTATAAGAAAGAGATAGTCCAATTAGGATTAATAAAATGATTAAAATAACAGTTGTTATCTTAAAAAATGGAGACATAGAAACGGTAAACTCTTTATTCATCAGAAACAGTTTTTATTTTAGTAATTAAATCATCTACTTTATTTCGCATCGTAGGGTAGCTAACATCCATTTGTTTTGCCATATCTTTTAGACTACCACTACTCAAAAAGAATTGCATTATAAAATCTTGTTCTTCTACAGAAAGTTTTAAAAACAATGGCAATTGATAATTTCCGACAACTTGTGTTTCGCAATTGTTGCAAATTAATTTTTCTACAGCCAACTCGTTTTCACAACTTGGACAAGAAACAGGTAATTTTTTAATCATTTTTAAATAAAGTTAAATTAATATTTAATAAAATTAAATATATTTTTAATTAAATCAAATAATTAATTCTAATTTTTTCAATTTTATTTTTATTGATACATTTGCAACTTAACATTTTAGATAAATGAATTTAAAAAAATTAGCCCTTGCTGCTCTTGCAATAGGGACAACTGCATATATTGTAAATCATAATAAGAAGAATGTAAAGTATAAACCTGCTCAGAATTTTGATTTGGGAGGATTTCTAGGACGTTGGTATGAAATTGCTCGTATAGAAAATAAAGTGCAAAAAAATCAAACCAATGTTACGCATCGTTTTACGTTAAATGAAGAAAAAGGATCATTAGACATTATTGTACGTGGTTTTGATGCAAAGAAAAAAGCTTGGGATAAAACCGAAGGAATAGGGAAGCAGGAGATAGAAAATGTAGGAAAATTATCGACAACATTTTTACCTATTTTCGCTAAACAATTGAATATTATTGATTTTGATAAAGAATACAACAATGCTTTAGTTGCAAGCGAAGATTACAAATATTTGTGGATATTATCTCGTAAAAAAGAGATTTCGGAAAAAGTAAAAACACGTTTTCTAGATTCAGCTAAAAAAGTTGGCTTTGATACAAATAAGTTAATTTGGCCATCTCAAATTACAAAATAGGACGTAATTAGTTAGAATTAAGATATAAAAAAAGCTCGAGAATTTCTCGAGCTTTTTTGTATAATAAGAATTTTATTTTATTTGTTTTTTCTCCCAATCAATAGGGAAATCACAATTTTTGTATGCATCTCCAATTTTAATAAACGCATCACCAACTTGTCTTTTTACCCAGTCTAGTAGCATTGTACGTTCTTTGTCTTGCACTGCAAATTTCTGAATACGGTAATAATCGTCTTCATAATTAATTTTGTGAGCAGGATAAAATTTATCAACTTTTAAAAGACGTAATGCTTTTTTGTTCTCAAAATCATCTTCAAAAACATTTGATAAATCACCTTGATTTAATCCTGATATTGCTGTAAACATATTTAAAGGTAAAGCCATTTTCTCGAAACGATCTTCTCCAGAATTAGGATTTGTTAAGTTTCCAGAATTAAATTTTGTGTATTTATCATTAGAAAATTTAAGCGCCGCATCTTTAAATGTCATTTTATTGTCATTTATTAAAACTCGAATAGAGTCTAATTTGTTCGTTGCTGCTTTTATCTCTTCTTCTGTCGGTTTTAATGAAATTAAGATGTGACGTAAATCTAATTCTTGTCCTTTACGTTTTTCTAATTTAACAATATGGTAACCAAAATCAGTCTTGAATGGATCAGAAATCTCTCCTTCTTGTAAGTTGAATGCAACAGCATCAAACTCTTTTACCATTTTTCCACGGCTTACTTTTTTGTATTCACCACCGTTATTAGAAGAACCTGGATCTTCTGAATATAAAATTGCTTTTGTTGCAAAAGATGCACCTTCTTCAATTTCTTTTTTGATTTCTTTTAACTGATCAATAATTTTTTGTTGATTTTCTTCCGAAACTTCAGGATAAAGAACAATATGACTTAATGATAATTCATCTTTTACGTCAGGTAATTCACCTTGGTGTTTTTCGAAAAACAAACGAACTTCTTCTGGTGTCGCATCAGCACCTTTAACAACCATTGTACGTTTTTCACGTGCATAAATGTTGTCTTCAACCAAATAGCGTGTTTCATTTTTTAATTCTGCCATTGTACGGAAACCAAAAAAGTCTAAAATTTGCTTTTCACTTCCAGCTTGGGCAATCCAACCATCAACTTGAGAATTTAATTGGCGTGTAACTTCATCTTGTGTTACTTTAATTAAAGTATCTTGTCTTGCACGATCCACTAACATTTTGTCTAGCATCATGTCATTCAAAAAATCACATTTATCTTCTGTTTTAATACCTTGTTGTTTAGACATTAAAAAATCACGATCAACATCCGATTCTAAAACAATTTGATCACCAATTACAGCAGCAATACCATCTACTTTTGCAAGGCGTGTTGGTTTTGTTTGTGCAGTTTGCGCAAAAGTATTTACAGTAAATAATGTTGCAATTAACAACATCAAACTCGTTTTAAATTTCATATACTTTAATTTCATTTTTGATATTCTAAGCATCGGTTTTATTATTACCGATGAGCAAATTTAACTTTTTTTGTCAAAGTCTACGAAATTTTAATTTCCTTTAACAAAAGAATTGATTTTTTAGTTTATTGTTAAGACTAAATTAAGCCAAATGTTTTTAACGAAACATTCCAAGCTGATTCAAAATCAAATAAATTTAAACCATGCTTTTCTTTGTGTTCATTTGCAAAACTAATTAATTTTTCGGTAGGCATATTACCAACCATTTCACTTTGTGACATTGGACATCCTCCTAATCCTTTTATTGCACCATCAAAACGTCTACAACCATTGTCATAAGCTGCTTTTACTTTTGGATGCCAGTTAGAATATTCGGTATGAAAATGTGCGCCAAATTCTATTTCTGGATAGTGAGGAATTAAATTCTGAAATAAATCAGAAACAGTTTTTTCATCTGCAACGCCAATCGTATCAGACAAATTGATAGATGTAATTCCAATATCCGCAAATCTTTGCGACCATTCTTTTACAATTTCTTCATTCCATTCTTCTCCATAGGGATTTCCAAATGCCATCGATAGATAAATTAACATATGTTTACCATTATCGCTAGTAATTTGATTAATTTCTTTCACCAATTCAAAAGCTTCTTCACGGCTTTTATTTGTGTTGTATTGCTGAAAATTTTCTGAGATAGAGAAAGGAAAACCTACAATATCTACTTTTTCATGCTCATTCGCTTTTATAGCGCCACTACGATTGGCAACAACAACAGATAATTTTGATTTAGATGTGCTTTTATCAATATTATTCAACACTTCTTGGGTATCGGCCATTTGTGGAATAGCTTTAGGAGACACAAAGCTTCCACAGTCAATTGCCTCAAAACCTACTGTTAATAAACGATTTAGATAATCTATTTTAGCGTCAGTCGGAATAAAATCTTTACGACCTTGCATAGCATCCCGTGGGCATTCAATAATCTTAAAAGTTAGTTCACTCATTTTTTTGGGTTAATTTGCGCTTTAAAGGTAGATAATTTACTAATTTTGACAAAAATTAAAACGCAATGCAAACAGAATGGAGAGAAAAGTTGGTTAACCGCTTTTTAAAATATGTTAGTGTTTACACAGAAAGTGAGGCTTTTTTAGATAAATTTCCAAGTACAGATCGTCAGTGGGATTTAGCAAATTATTTGGTTGAAGAATTGAAACAAATTGGTTTGGAAGATGTTTCGATAGACGAAAATGGATATGTTTTTGGATTTGTTCCTTCTACTGTAGCACACGAAGTATCTACAATTGGTTTTGTTTCGCACATGGATACATCACCAGATTATACTGCAGAAAATGTAAAACCTCAAATTTGGGAAAATTATGATGGTGGAGATATCAAGTTAAACGAAAACATGATTTTGTCTCCTTCAGAATTTCCAGAATTATCTCAATATAAAGGTCAAACAATCATTACAACAGATGGTACAACATTATTAGGTGCTGATGATAAAGCAGGAGTTGCAGAAATTGTAACAGCTGCAGAATATCTTATCGCTCATCCAGAAATAAAACACGGTCGTATCGCAATTGGTTTTACACCTGATGAAGAAGTTGGTCGTGGTGCAGATTTCTTTAATGTAGAAAAGTTTGGAGCAGAGTGGGCATATACAATGGACGGTTCTGAGATTGGAGAATTAGAGTACGAAAACTTTAATGCAGCTTCTGGTATTGTAACAATCAAAGGAAAATCTGTTCACCCAGGTTATGCAAAAGATAAAATGATCAATGCAGCTAATTTAGCGATGGAATTTGCTTCTCAATTTCCAAGTGATGAAGTTCCTGAATTAACAGACGATCGCGAAGGATTTTTTCATTTAGCAAAAATGTCTGGAAATGTAACTGAAGCTAAATTGGTTTATATTATTCGTGACCATGACATGGAGCAATACGAAGCGCGTAAAGCATTATTTTTACAAATTGCAGCTGATATGCAAGAGCGTTTTGATCACGAAGTGATTACTGCAACAGTTTCTGATCAATATTTTAACATGATTGAAAAAGTGAAAGAAAAATTTCAATCTGTAGAAATTGCAGAACAAGCACTTATAGATTGTGGCGTTACACCAAACATCAAACCAATTCGTGGTGGTACAGATGGTTCACGTTTATCTTTTATGGGATTACCTTGTCCAAATATCTTTGCTGGTGGACATAATTTTCACGGACCATACGAATATGTTCCTGTAGAATCTATGTTAAAAGCAACAGAAGTTATTGTACGTATTGCTGAATTAACAGCTCAAAAATAAAAGAAAAATAGTTTCATAAGAACTTATTTTTAATAGAGAGTTTTCTTTTTTGGTTTGAATTTTGTGTAACTTAATCAAATCAAAATAAGAAAACTTTTTTTATGAGAAATATTGTATTAACAGCTATTGCGTTATTTGGAACTCAATTCGCATTTGCGCAAACAGAAAGAAATGTAGGCGATTTTAATTCATTAAAAGTATATGATAAAATTCCTGTTGAATTAATATCTTCAAACAAAAATTTAGTTGAAATAGACGGTGTAAATGCTGAAGATGTTCAGGTTGAGAATAACAACGGAGAGTTGAAAATAAAATTATCGGGTACAAAATTAATGCAAGGTGATGGTGCTACGGTAAAAGTATTTTACAAAAACTTGTACGATATACAAGCAAGCCAAGGTTCTCGAATTTATTCTGATGACGAAGTTGAATCACAAGCCTTGAATCTTACTTCAAATGAAGGTTCATCAATCAAATTACCTATTGATACAAAAAAATTAGATGTTAAGATAAATTCTGGTGCAGAAGTTATTTTAACAGGTAAAGCAGAATCTCAAACTGTTATTGCTAATTCTGGAGGAAAATATTATTCTAAAACCTTAAAAGCAGAAAATTCATCGTTAACGACAAACGCAGGAGGAGTAATAGAGGCTACATCTACAAAATCTGTAGAAGCCAAAACACGTGCAGGAGGAGTAATAGATATTTATGGAAATCCGAAACAACGCAACCAGAAAAAAGTTGCAGGAGGACGAATAAACTTTAAGTAAAATAACTCGTTGTGCATTTTGAATTAAAATTCGTCAATTCAAGTGATTTTTAGAAATGACACTTCGATAAACTCAGTACAAGAATGAATAAAAATTGTATCGAGAATAGAATTTTATCTTCTAAAACCTTATTCTCGATACAAAATTCTTACAGAATTTCACTCGAATTGACGGTTTAATTGCTAAAATTATCAAAATGCTCAACGGGTTAAAAATATAAAAAAAGAGCTTTATAAAAGCTCTTTTTTTATGTCCTAAATATTTGTTAATTAGTTAATAATATATTGTTTTTTTTTATTATTTTTACATGACGTTAATCACAATGTATTCTTCATCTACCTGCTAATCAATACGAATTCATTATGAAAAAAAGTTTACTTAGCCTTAGTTTACTTGGTGTTTGTATAATGACAAATGCACAAGTTGGTATCGGAACAAACGATCCAAAAGCTACTTTAGAAGTTAAAAAATCGATAACTACACCTACAACAGCTATAGATGGAATTATTGCTCCTAATATAACAAAATTAGAATTAGCAAGTAAAGTTGGCGTGACTTATGGTATAGCGCAGACTGGAGCCATAGTTTATGTAACAACAATTAATACAGTTGCTTCTGAACCTAGTGTAACACAAGTCGCAAATATTAATACAATAGGTTATTATTATTTTGACGGAACTGTATGGCAAAGCTTGAAGCCAGTAGAACCTTGGAACCTTGCCAATTCTAGTACGTCCGCAACAAGCAATACACAAAATATTTATCAAAGTGGTAGAATTGGTCTTAATTCAGCTACAATAGCAGGTAATACAAACTATTTCAAAACACATGATGCGGTAAGAGCCATAGAAATTATAGGTGATGGTAATGAATCAGATGATATTTTGATTCGCTCTTTTTCTAGCGCTGGTTCAGCAACAGGACAACTGTTTCAGCAAGCATCAAGAGGTACAGCTGCATCACCTGCTCCTGTACAAAACGGAGACGGTGTAGGTACACTAACATTTGCTGCCAATGGAGCTGCGAGTGGTGTAGCTTTTGTAGAGGCAGCAAACATAAAAGCGGTTGTAGGACCAACTGGAACTATATCTTCTACTTCTGTACCTATGGACTTAGCTTTTTCTACGGGAATAGCCAATAACCCAACTGAAACAATGCGTATTTCTTCTGCTGGTAATGTTGGTATAAAAACGACTACACCAAATGCAACATTGGATATTGTAGGAGCCCCAACAGTTACAACTACGCTAGATGGAGTAATACCACCAAGAATTACAGGAGACCAATTAAAAGCAAAAACTTATACTGCAGCACAAAATGGAGCATTAGTATATGCTACTGTACAAGTTACAACTTCTGTGTCTACAGATCAAACTGTTAATGTAAATATACCAGGTTTATATTATTTTGATGGTCCTAGTTTAAAATGGATTTATTTAGGATCTAATCCTATAATGACTAATTTTAGAGCACAGACATTTCAAGCTTTAAATGAAACAGCTTTTACAGATCAGATAATAACTTTTATTCCTGGAAATAGTGTTGTAAATTCAGCTACAACATTCAATGACACAAATGATGAATTTACAGTGTTATATGATGGGAGCTATCAATTATCTGCTTTTATTGGTTTTAATGCGAATCAACCTAATTTAGCAACAGCAAGAGATTATATAGCAGTTAATTTAAAAATACAAATTTCAACAACGGCTGTACCAGCTTGGAATGATGCTACAGGAATTAGAAGTACTTTTGTTGGAATTGCAGCAGGTGTTGGTACTGCGATTCAGGTTCCAAGTACAATATTAGAGTTGAAAGCTAGTGATAAATTAAGATTTGTTATACAACGTCCAGATTTAACCATTGGATCAGATAGCAAAGCTAATTCTCCATTTGGAGTTTTTCCACCAGGAAATGGTCATATAAATAGACCTATTGGTCAAAATTACACAAAATCATTGACGATATTGAAAGTTAGATAGTCGTGTGTAATTAAATAAAAACAAAGCCCAACATTTTTGTTGGGCTTTGTTTATTTATGGTAAGCTAATATTTTATCAATACGATTACCATCTTTATCTATAATTTCTAAGGTCAAATCGTCGACCGTAATTTTATCCCCAACATTTGGCATTGTTTCTAAATAATGATAAAATAATCCCGAAACAGTTACAAATAGATTCTCAATTTCTTCATCAATATCAATTCCGAAATATTTCTCGAATTCATAAATAGAAAATTGCCCATCTATTAGCCACGAACCATCTTCGCGTTCTACAATTTCAAAATCTTCGTCTTGATTTTCGGGCATTTCGCCAATCAACTCATCCATAATATCGTTTACTGTTACAATACCCGCTGTTGTACCATATTCGTCAATCATTACAGCAACATGCGAATGTGAGTTTTGTAACTGCTCTAGCAAGGGATAACAGAACGAGTTTTCGTTAACAAAAATAGCTTTTCGTAGAAATTTTTTCAACTGAAAATCTTCTCTACTTGTTCCAAATAAATCTTTCAGATTAATAAAACCAATAATCTGATCCAAATTATCTGCCTTACAAACCGGATAAGCCGAATGTTTATCTTTTTTTATTTTAGAACGAACGGTGTCATAATCATCTGTAACAGATAAAAAAACAATCTCAGAACGATGTGTCGCTAATGTATTTACACGACGATCACCTAGCTCAAAAACACGTTCCAGAATTTCGTGTTCTTTTTCTTGAATTTCGCCACCTTCGGTACTTTCTTTTATAATATTCTTTATTTCTTCTTCGCTTACAACTTCACCAGAATTATCTTTAATTCCGAAAAGTTTCAGAAAAGCATCATTTGTAGCCGTTAACAACCATACGAAAGGAGATGTAATTACAGACAAAAATTTCATAGGTTTTGCTACAATTGTCGATACAGCTTCGGGAAATCGCATACCCAATCTTTTTGGTAATAATTCACCAAATACAATAGAAAAATAAGTGATAATAACTACCATTACAATAGCTGCTGCGGTTTTTGCGTAAGGAGCTATGAATGATATTTTAGATAAAAAATCAGTTAAATCTGTTGTTAATTTATCACCTGAGAAAACTCCTAATAAAATTCCAATCAAAGTAATTCCGATTTGTACAGTTGATAAAAATCGATTAGGATTTTCAGCTAATTCTAATGCGGTTTTTGCACCAGAACTTCCTTTTTTCATTTCATTTTCTAGTTTAAATTTTCTTGATGAAACGAGTGCCATTTCCGACATCGAAAAAATTCCATTCAATAAAATCAACACAATTATTATAAGTATCTCCACTTTTATTTTATATTTTTGATAAAAATAAACCAAATTCTAATACCCAACGTAATGTCTCAATTTAATCGTTTAAAAAATTCTTATTTATTTCTACTTATTTTCTTTGTAACTATAAGTTGTGTTTTAGGAAATAGTGAACAAGTGCAAATGAATTCAGATACAATTTATACAAATTACACAACCGCAGACCTTATTGGTAAAGGTAATCCTACAATGGTTGGTAAAGATTATAAGCTATTGCCAGAAGTTGCAAAACAATTTGAGTTGATGAAGAGCGAAGCGCAAAAAGCAGGTTTCAAAATACATGTTGTTTCTAGTTACCGCAATTATACATACCAAAATGGTATTTGGGAGCGTAAGTATAAAGCAAATCAAGCTAAAAAAATTGCAGCAAAACAAAATATAGATAAAATAATAGAGTATTCTACAATTCCAGGAACATCTCGCCATCATTGGGGAACAGATTTGGATATTATTGATGCAACAAAAGGAATTCCTAGTGATCCGTTAAACGAAAAACATTTTAATGTAGGTGGATCAATGCATAAATTTAAACTTTGGTTAGATGAAAATGCCTCAAAATATGGATTTTACTTGGTTTATACAGACAATGTAAATAGAAAAGGTTTCAAATACGAGCCTTGGCATTTTACATATAAAGCGATTTCTAAACCGATGTTAGATGAATACAAAAAACTAAATATAAAGAAAGTTTTACAAGAGAATAAGTTGTTGGGAAGCGATAATTTTACCGATGATTTTATAGAAAAATACACGAAAGAAAATATTTTAGATATTAATCCTGTTATTAAATAGTTAAAGCTCCTTTTTGGAGCTTTTTTTGCAGTACATTTAGAATATCAAATTATTTGTTTACTATTCATCATGAAATTACATTTTATCATAGCTCTATTTTTTAGCATCAATTCTATAATTTTTGCAAAAGATGTGGTGGTAAAAGATTTTGATGGCGATGGTAAATTTGATAAGATTATGATTGATTATGAAACAAAAAAACTTGTTTTTCTTCTCTCTTCTTTAGACTATAAAAAACAAACAAGTTTGGCTTTCTCTGAATTGCCAAGAACAGCATTTTTAGAAGAAACAAAAAATGGTTTTAAGTTTGAAAATAAAATAGATAATATTGTATTTACAACTTATTTTAGATACAATCGCCAAACAAAAACCATTGATTTAACTGCTCTGAAACGTAAAATAGTTTCGGATGATTATTCAATAGAAAATGGAGAGTCTAGCTTTATTTCTGCTACACAAGAATTTGTAGGAAAATGGCTTAGTTTAGATAAAAAATCAAATAAAGTTATTCAACTTCCGATATTAAAAACCAAATTAGATTTTGAGCCAATTCTTTTAAATGATTTTAATGATGATTATTTGAAAAAATTTAATCAACAAAGTATAGCCTTCTATAAAGATGAAATTTCTAAACAGAAATAATTTTTTATTCTAAATCAATTGTTCTAAACGTTAGATTAATACGTGGATGACTTATTTTTTTAGTAGGAGGTAAGCGATGCAGCCAATTTTCTTGCGTAGAGCCTTTCATTACCAATAAACTTCCACTTGCTAAATTTAATGCAATAACTTCTTTGGATTGTTTATGTTTAAACGCAAATTTTCTTTCCGCACCAAAACTTAACGAAGCAATTGCACCATGATGTTTTAGTTGTTTTTCACCATCACTATGCCAAGCCATTCCTTCGGAACCATCGTGATAGAGATTCAATAAACATGAGTTGTACGTTTCTCCAGTTTTTTCTTCAGCCAAATCTTTTAGTTGCTTCAAGGTTTCTGTCCAAGGTAAAGCTGTTTTTGTAATTTTAGAATAGGTGTATGCAAAAGGAATATCTCCGTACCAAGCTATTTTTCGTTTGGTTTCGATTAATTTTCCAAAAATGCTGGCTTGATCATTTTTCCAATCAATTTCATTTAATAAAATAGTATAATAATGATGTGCTTCTTCATTACTCATAATTTGCCCAAAATAATTGACAATTCCATCATTTGGTAAAAGATTCTCTGTACAATCGTATAAATCATTAAATAAATCCATTTATTATTTCTTTAGTTGATAACTGATTTAGGTCTATACTTCTTGATAAATCAAAAACACGATTAATAGGTGCATTGATATTTGTTGTAATTTGAATTGATTTCATAATATAAATAACGATAGTTTAAAGATATCATAAAGAATAGTTAAAATAAATATCAAAATAATTTGTTAGTTAAAAAAAACTTTATACTTTAGTTATAAGTAATTAACACACACAAATGAAAAAACTAAATTTTAAGCACTTAATCTTTTTCTACCTAATCAGTTTTGTTTTAGTTTCGATTTCAGGTTTTCTAAAAATTATGAAGGTAGAATTGGCTGATTCTTTATTAGACGTAACTTTTGCAATCTCTATATTTACATTAGTTATCGTATTAATAACCCATTTCAAGAAAAATACAAAAAAGAAAGTAGACTATAAAATGAATAATTTAGATTTTTAAAAAAAATTATCAAGCCTCTATTTTAAATAAAAAAAGCAACGAATTATTTCGTTGCTTTTTCTGTTAAATACGGTTCAAATTTTAATCCTTTTATGGTATAAGGATCAAATCCTTGGTATAAATTTATTAATAATTGTTTTACTTGAAAATAAGTAAAAAGCGTAGAATAGGACGCTTGTTCCTCATAAACAGGTATTTCTACCAAAAATAAAAAACGATCATATTTTGAAATCTGAACAGTATTTCCATCTTGATTTACCAAACCTATATAACTGCCGTCATAATCGGGTAGGTTATGAAAAATCTCAATAGCTTGTTGCAAACTACCTTCTAAAGGTAATTCTGTTTCGACAATTAAGTCATCTGCATAATTTTCAAAGAATATTTTCACAATGCAAAAATAAGAAATTTTAATCTATTTTACGGAATCGCTTTTATTTCATTCAATAATTATTAAATTTACATTCAAATTATGGAAAAAATGAGTTACGACATTATAGTTATTGGAAGTGGTCCTGGTGGATACGTAGCAGCTATTAGAGCAGCACAATTAGGTAAAAAAGTAGCAATCGTAGAAAAAGCTGAGTTAGGAGGAATCTGCCTGAATTGGGGATGTATACCAACAAAAGCTTTGTTAAAGTCTGCACAAGTATTTAAATATTTAAATCATGCAGAAGATTTTGGAATAAACTTACCTTCAGATATTTCATTTGAATTCGGAAATGTGGTTTCTCGTAGTAGAGGAGTTGCAGATCGTATGAGCAAAGGTGTTCAATTCTTAATGAAAAAAAATAAGATTGAAGTTATTCAAGGTGAAGCGAAAGTTTTACCAGGAAAAAAAGTGAAAGTTACTGCTGCAGATGGCTCAGTAAATGAATTAACTTCAGAAAATATTATTATTGCAACTGGAGCTCGTTCTCGCGATTTACCAGCTTTACCACAAGATGGTAAAAAAGTAATTGGTTATCGCCAAGCTTTGGTATTAGAAAAACAACCAAAATCTATGATTGTTGTAGGTTCTGGCGCTATTGGAGTTGAGTTTGCTCATTTCTACAATACATTAGGAACAGAGGTAACAATTGTAGAGTATTTACCAAGAGTAGTACCTGTAGAGGATGAAGATATTTCGAAACAATTACAATTATCTCTTAAAAAATCTGGAATTAAGATTTTAACAAATGCTGAGGTTACTGGTGTTGATACAACTGGAGATTTAGTAAAAGCAACAATAAAAACAGCGAAAGGAGAAGAAATTCTTGAAGCTGAAGTTGTTTTATCTGCTGCAGGAGTTGTTCCAAATACAGAAAACATCGGTTTAGAAGAGGTTGGTATAGCAACAGAAAGAGGTAAAATTGTTATCAATGATTTTTGTGAAACTTCTGTAAAAGGATATTATGCAATTGGTGATGTTGTAAAAGGAGCTGATTTGGCACACTTAGCATCTGCACAAGGAATTTTATGTGTAGAGCACATTGCTGGTGAAAAAGTAGAACCAATCGACTATGGGAATATCCCAGGTTGTACATACTGTTCTCCAGAAATTGCATCTGTAGGTCTTACAGAAGCAAAAGCAAAAGAAGCAGGTTACGAAGTAAAAGTTGGTAAATTTCCTTTCTCAGCAAATGGAAAAGCTGTAGCAAATGGAGCTGCTGACGGATTTGTAAAGGTTGTATTTGATGCAAAATATGGTGAATGGTTAGGTTGTCACATGATTGGTGATGGTGTTACAGAATTAATTGCTGAAGCAGTTGTTGCACGTAAATTAGAAACAACAGGACATGAAATCATGAAGTCAGTACATGCTCACCCAACAATGGCAGAAGCTATTATGGAGGCTGTAGAAGATGCTTATGGACATGCAATTCATATCTAAAATATAATAGAATTAATCTTTCAGATTAATATAATAAAAAAGCGATTCATTTTGAATCGCTTTTTTGTTGAATTAATGTATACATATTATTGTGTCAGATGGCTTATTTTTATATGTCAAAGATTAATAAATGGTTAAATACGTTTTAGGAAATTAAAATGTTTTCGAAAACTAAATATTAATCCTATATTTGTTATAAATAAATTTAAAAATACAAATATGAAAAAATTCTATTCTTTAGTAGCGGTTGCTGCTTTATCAACTTTATCTTTTGCACAATCTCAAGAAACGGTTACATTCAAATTTGCTGATTCAGGATACGCGAATGCTCAAGATGTAACTACAGGTAATATTATTTCTGGTAAAATTACTTTTGAAGCTTCAGCAAATGGGTCAAGTAATACACCAAAATATTACACAACAGGAACAAGTTTGAGATTGTATTCTAATAATGCAGATGGTAATGGAAATTCTTTAGCTGTAAAAGCTGTAGGAACATTAAAAATAAACTCTGTAAAAATTGTAACAGATACCTTTGCAGATTATGCACCTATGAGTGCTATAGTTACAGTTGACGGTGTTGTTGTTCCAACTGTAAAAGATCCTGCTAATGCTAATATTTACGTGGTTAATACAACTACTCCTGCGTCAAATATTACTATTAAAAATGCGCAAACAGGAACTTCAGCGCAAATAAGAATTCAAAATTTAGAGATTGTTTATACAGGTTCTTTAGGTGTAGCTGATTATTCTCAAGCAGCTCAAGCAGTTTCTAACACATTATGGGCAAATACTGCTGTTTTCAATGTAAAAGAAAAAACTACTGTAGAAGTTTATAACATGAACGGACAATTAGTAAAATCTTTTGAAGTGAATGGAGTTCAAAACGTAAATGTTTCTTCTTTAGTTAAAGGAGCTTATGTAGTTAAAACAACTACAAACGGTAAAACAACAACTCAAAAAGTAGTTAAGAAATAAATTTAATATTCTTATTAATACAAAAAAAGCGATTCAAAATGAATCGCTTTTTTTATATTAATTTTCTAGTTTTCTAATTTTAAACCCAGCATCGGTAACAGCTTCAACAACATCTTCTTCATCTTCAGATGTCGTTACCGTTAAAATCTTTTTTTCATCACTCGTATCAACCTTCCAGTTATTTTTACCAACAACTTCGTCTAAAAAAGGTTTAACAGATTTGATACAACTATCACAATTTATATTTGTTTTGAATTTTAATTCTGACATAATTTTACAATTTAGACTCAAATTTATAAAGATTTCATAAGATTTAGACAATGTTTAAGTAATATTTGATTCCGAAATTTAAATAAAAATCAATGAGACGTAATCTTGATGTTGTAATTCTTTCGGATGTTCATTTAGGAACTCATGGTTGTAAAGCACAAGAGTTGTTAGCTTATTTACAATCAATCAACCCTAGAAAAATTATTTTGAATGGTGATATTATTGATATTTGGAATTTTAAGAAAAGTTATTTTCCAGAATCTCATCTTCAGGTGATTAGTTATTTATTAAATCTTTCGGAACAAGGAATTCCAATCATTTATATTACAGGAAATCATGACGAATTATTACGAAAATTTAAAACAATGAGTTTTGGTAATGTATTGTTGACAGATAAATATATGTTGAAACAAGCTGATAAAATAGCGTGGATTTTTCATGGAGATGTATTTGATGCTTCAATTCAACATTCCAAATGGGTTGCAAAACTTGGAGGTTGGGGATATGATCGTTTAATTCAGATTAATCATATTATCAATTTAGGATTGGAGTTTTTAGGAAAAGAAAAATATTCGTTGTCAAAAAAAATAAAAAATTCAGTTAAAAAAGCAGTTAAACATATTAATGATTTTGAACAAACAGCAGCCGAACTAGCGATAGAAAATCAGTACGATTATGTTATTTGTGGGCATATACATCAGCCACAGTTGCGAAAAGTGAAAACAGAAAAGGGTAGTTGTATTTATATGAATTCTGGTGATTGGATAGAAAATCTTTCGGCTTTAGAATTTCATAATAATCAATGGACAATTTTTTATTTTGAAGATCACAAAAAAGAATTAATGCAAAATTTAGAAGAAGTTGAGTTTAATTATTCACTTGATGAACTTATTATTTCAATATTAGATAATAAGTAAATGAAGATTTTATACGCTTTGCAAGGAACGGGTAACGGACACTTGACACGTGCACAAAAAATATTACCAATTCTTGAGAATTATGGTGAATTAGATGTTTTTATGAGTGGCTCGAACACTCAATTGAAATTAGATAATTATGATGTAAAACAACGTAAAGGTTTGTCTTTGTTTTATAATGAACTTGGAGAAGTTTCGTATAAAAAAATGATAAAACAGAATAGTTTTAAATCTTTTTTGAATGATGTTAATTGTTTTCCAATAGATGATTATGATTTAATTATCAACGATTTTGAACCAATAACAGCATATTCTGCTAAAAAAAAGAAGAAAAAAATTATAGGTTTAAGTCATCAAGCTTCACTTTTATTTGAGGAAACTCCGAAAGTAAAAAATAAAATTGGAGAGAAAATAATCAAGTATTACGCGCCAACTACGACACATTATGGTTTTCATTTTGATACGTATAATGATTCAATTTTTTTGCCAATTATTCGTGATAAAATTCGTGTATTGGATGCCAAACAAGAAGAATTTTATTTGGTTTATTTACCTAGTTTTCATCCTGTTGAAATCATAGTGTGTTTGTCATCGGTGAAAGAATCGAATTGGAAAGTTTTTTCTCCATTTGCGAAAACACAATCAAAACAATTCAACGTAGAAATTTTTCCAGTAGATGAACATTTATTTACTAAAAAATTAGCAAATTGTAAAGGTGTTTTGTGTGGAGCAGGTTTTGAATTACCTGCTGAAGCCATTTATTTAGAGAAAAAATTATTTGTAATTCCTATACAAGGTCAATATGAACAAATGTGTAATTGTGAAGCTTTAAAGAATATTGGCGTTGATTATTCGAATGATTTGAACCGAGATAAAATTCAAAAATGGGTTGATTCGAGTAAAGTAATTCGTAAAAACTTTCCTGATCAAACGGAGGAAATTATCTCACAATTGATGATTAGACATAATATGGGTTAATTATTTTTCCAGAAAGCAGGTGTAAATAAAATTAAGATTGTAAATAATTCTAATCGACCCAATATCATTAGAAAACAACACAATAGTTTTGCACCATCTGTTAATGAATTCATAGATGTTCCTGGACCATATTCACCAATTCCTGGACCAACATTTCCTAATGTAGATGCAGTGATGGTAAGTGATGTCAAGATATTTTGAAAACTCATAGTTATACCATAATTCAGCATTGCAAATAGAATTGAGCTGGCAATCCAAGTAAACATAAACATGACAAAAAATGCCATAACATGAAATACAATTGACTGATTAAGTGAACGATTATTGTAACGAACTGGTATTATTGCGTTTGGATGTAAAATACGTTTAAATTCTACCCAACTGTTTTTCAATAAAATAACATGACGAATTACTGTAATTCCTCCAGATGTAGATCCAGCCGAGCCTCCAATAAAAAATAAGGAGAAGAAAATAAGCGTGGTAATACTTAACCAACTTGTATAATCTTCCATTGCTAGAGCTGTTGTAGAGGCAATAGAAACAACATGAAATAATGAACTTCGGAATGAATGTTCAAAATTAAACCACGAGTAAGTTTCTGTAGAGTAAGTTGGATAAACAATAAAAAATAATGCTAAGAAAACGATTGTTGTAACAACTGCAATCAACCCAACCCACCATCTAAATTCTTCGTTATTCCATATTTTTTTGAATTGTCCTTTGATCATTAAATATATTAATGCAAAGTTTGTTCCGCCCAAAAACATCATGACAATCAGTACATATTGAATAAAAACATTATTATTCCAATACATAATTCCTTCATTTTTTGTAGAAAAACCAGCCGTTGCAATAACACTCATAGAATGATTTGTTGCATCAAAAAGATTCATTCCTCCAAAATATAAAAGTGCAGCAAAAAAAGCAGTTAAACCAAGGTAAACCAACCAAAGATTTTTAGCAGTTTCTGTAATTCTAGGATGTATTTTATCGGTGTAAATTCCAGGAGCTTCTGCCATAAAAAGCTGACGTCCACCAATTCCTAAAAATGGTAAAATAGCAATAGTAAGAACGATAATTCCCATACCACCAATCCAATTGGTTGTACTTCGCCAAAACAAAATACTTTTTGGTAAACTTTCTACATCATCATAAATAGATGTTCCCGTTGCTGTATAGCCAGAAACTGTTTCATAAATAATATTGACAACACTAAAATTTTCTGTAATTATGTGATCATTTGGAAGAAAAAAAAGTGAGGTAACATAGGGTAAGCATCCGGACAAAATTAAGAAGAGCCAGCCTACACAGACAACGATATAACCTTCGCGTTTGTTGATATGCTTGCGTCTATCACGTGTTAAAAACATCATTGCTAAACCTCCAAAACCGACCAAAAATCCTGAAAGTAGAAAAGGATAAGTGAGATGATCATCAAAATAAACGCTAACGCATGTTGCGATAAACATGAATATGGCATTTAGTAATAATAATACACCCGAAAGGTTAAGAATTACTTTGATGTTTAATGATTTCATTATTTAAAATATTTTGTCACTTTTGGAATTAAATTGGCTTGACTGAAAACGACAACATGGTCATTTGGTTCGATAACAAAATCTTTTGTAGGAATAAAACCATCATTTCTACGAACAATTCCAGCAATGATAGCTCCATCTTTAAATGGAAAATCATGAACTTTTTTGTAAGCAATTTCAGAATCTTCGTTAATTTTAAATTCTAAAACTTCGGCGTCTAAATCTGAAATACCTGTAACATCAATCACAGAGCCTTGGCGTATGTAACGAAAAATACTATCTGCGGTTAACAATTTTTTATTGATAAATGCATTTATTCCAACTTCTTGACTTAGATGTATATAATCGATATTTTCGACTAAGGCAATGGTTTTTTTAACACCTTTTGATTTTGCCAAAAGACAAGACATGATATTGGTTTCGGAACTTCCTGTAACTGCAATAAATGCATCAGAATCAGAAATACCTTCTTCTGTTAATAATTCACCATCACGACCATCACCATTGATAATCAGTATATTATTTAATTCGTCGGCTAAATCAAAAGCTTTATTTCGATTGATTTCTAATAGCTTAACATTGTGTTTGTTTTCTTTTAGAATTTTAGAAGTTTTCACTCCAATACTTCCTCCTCCTAAAACAATTATGTTTTTGAAATACTCTTGTTTTTTGCCTAAAATTTTATAAATTTCTAAGATTCCCGATTTTTTTACGATAAAATAAACATGATCATCTATTCTAAAATCTGTCTCAGGTTCGGGAATAATTGTTTTGTATTCTCCGCGTTCATTACTTCTAATAATTGCAATTGGTGTAAAAAGATTTTCGTCGCCACCTTTTGCTGTAATGTACATGTCTTTGTACTTTTTATCTAAAATTTTACAATCTTGATCCAAAACAGTACCTACCATAAACAATTGCCCATTTGCGAAAGGATGCATAGCATTAAAAGCTGATTGCTGTACCAAAGAATAAATTTCGTCGGCGGCCAATTTTTCGGGACTTATTAGTGCATCAATACCCATTCCTTGTACCCAAATTTCATTTTCTTTGTGTAAAAATTCTGGATTAGAAATACGAGCTAAAGTACGTTTAGCGCCCAAATCTTTGGCAATAGAAGCACTGGTAATATTTGTGTTTTGAAGATGAGTAACAGATATAAACATGTCTGCTTCATCAACACCAACCTCTCGCAATGCTTTGAAAGATGTAATATCACCACGATAAGCCATTACATCTAATGAATTTTCGATCATGGTTAATTTATCTTTATCCATATCCATAATGACGATGTCATTCATCTCATTAGATAGTAATTTTGCTAAGTGAAATCCTACTTCACCAGCACCTCCGATAATGATTTTCATTTAAGAAAGTTTAAATGTGAACTTTATTTTGAGGTTTCTTTTTGCCCCATCAACATCAAGAAAGCTTTTAAGAAATCATCAATTTCACCATTCATCACAGCATCTACATTTCCAGTTTCATGACCTGTACGTACGTCTTTCACTAATTTGTAAGGATGCATGACATAATTTCGAATTTGAGATCCCCATTCAATTTTCATTTTATTGGCTTCAATTTCGTTTCGAGCAGCCATTTTTTTCTCTAACTCAATTTTATATAATTCAGATTTTAACATTTCCATTGCACGTTCACGGTTTGCTAATTGCGAACGCTCAATTTGACAAACTACAACAATACCTGTTGGTTTATGTGTTAACTGAACTTTAGTTTCTACTTTATTTACATTTTGCCCTCCAGCACCTCCAGAGCGAGAAGTTTGTAGTTCTATATCTGCAGGATTAATGTCAATTTCTATTGTATCATCTACAATTGGCGAAACATAAACAGAAACAAAACTTGTGTGGCGTTTTGCATTACTGTCAAATGGAGAAATACGTACCAAACGATGTACACCATTTTCTCCTTTTAGATAACCGAAAGCAAATTCACCGTCAATTTCTAAAGTTACTGTTTTTACACCTGCGACATCACCTGCTTGATAGTTTAACTCTTTTACTTTGTATCCATTTTTTTCTGCCCACATTAAATACATACGCATCAACATAGAAGCCCAATCGCAAGATTCCGTTCCTCCGGCACCAGCTGTGATTTGTAAAACGGCACCTAGGTTATCACCTTCTTCTGAAAGCATATTTTTGAACTCGATATCTTCTAAAAGTTTTACAACAATCTCGTATTGTTCTTGTACTTCTGCATCAGAAACATCACCTTCTTTGTTAAATTCTACAAGAACTTCAATATCATTTACTGCATTTGCAATGGCTTGATATGCTTCAATCCATTTCTTTTTTCCACGTAAAACTTTCATAAAAGCTTCCGCTTCTTTGGGATTGTTCCAAAATTCTGGTGAAGCCGCAACTTCTTCCTCATTTTGAACTTCGATTTCTTTTTGTTCGATTTCCAAATATTCGTGCAAAGCTTGCGTACGTTTTTGGATATCTTTTAGTAATTCGTTGTTAAACATAATTGCAAATGTATAAAATTTGAAGTTTTTGGTATGTATAAGATTTTAGGGTTTTATTGTTTGATCATCTTTTCCGTTCCAAGAAAGAATCTTGTACGTAAAACCTTCTTCGGTTTTCATTTCGTGATCTTTCAAAATTAAAAAAGTATCATCCCAATCTTCTTCTTCATAACTAATTACCCAAAATAATTCATTAAATAAGAAACCTTCTAAAATATAAAAAAGTTCTTCTGACGAATCAACCTGATAAGTAGTAAAAGGAAAGTCTCCACGTAACCAAATTTTATCATCTTCGGATGTTTCGATATATAAATCGCCAAATTTAGATTTATATTCATTTTCGATATGAAATTCTAATAATTCTGTTCCTTGTTTATTTTTTCCTTCTAAATCGGGAAAAGTTTCTATTATTTGATTGTATATTTCTGTTGAGTACTCGTTCATCTTTCTAAAATTGACTTGCAAAAATAAACGATATTATCTAATTCTGACACGATATTTATGTTCAATAAAGCGAAAGAAATTAAATAGTTTATATTCAAAATCTAAACCATAATCAATATTTGGGTCTAAATCGATACTTACGGCATACAAATCTGGATTATAAGTCATAGGCATCATGTGTCGTTGATTCCAGATTGTGACATATCTTCTATTTTGAGATTCATAATATTCTTTCGAATAAAATGATTTTGGCGGGGCTGTTGTTTTTAAATAAATATCATATTGAGGGTCAAAAACGACAATATCATAATCACCATCTTCATTTGGTTCAAATTTTAATGAGTTGTCATCTTTATTAGGAGTAGAGGTTGTTTGATTGGTTGTACAAGTAAAAAATAGGAGAGAAACGCTGATTAATAAGAATAGCTTTTTCATAATTTTTAATTTGATTAAATTTACTAAAAATTAATGATATGTACACGATTTTACATAATTCGCGTTGCGGGAAAAGTAGAGAAGCAATGAAAGTTCTAGAAGATTCTGGAAAAGAGTTTGAGGTAAGAGAATATTTGAAAGAACCTTTGACTAAACAAGAACTTCAAGCGATTTTATCAAAACTTAAATTAAAACCAATAGAACTTATCAGAACAAATGAAGATGAATGGAAAACTAATTTTAAAGGTAAAGATTTGTCTGATGATGAGGTTTTAGATGCTATGGTACAATTTCCGAAATTGATACAACGACCTGTTGTTTTTGATGATAAGAATGGAGTAGTTGGTCGTCCAAAAGAATTAGTAGAAGAATTTATAAAATAATTGATTATTTTAGTTTGGATTAATAATTGTATTATATCTAGAAATCATAAACTTATAAACTATGAAAATTTTAGATTTATTGTCGAAAAGTCAAACAAATAAAGGTTCGAAAATTGGTCTTTTAACAACCGCAGCAACTACAGGAGTTACAGTTGCAAAATTTTTAGGAAAAAGATCAATATATGGTATTGTAGGAGGTATTGCGGTTTCGCTTGCAGCTGATTATATCATGAAAAAATATGAAAAGAAACTTGCAACAGAAAACGAAGATAAAGCGCTTGTTGTAGAAGATAAATAGTATAAAAAAAACCTCGCAATTGCGAGGTTTTTTATGAAATTATGTCTTAAATTTTAGTTTAAAACTTCCATATCAAAATATAAAGTTGCGTTTGGTGGAATTACACCGCTTGCGCCTCTTGATCCGTAACCTAAATCTGAAGGAATGATTAAGAAAACTTTAGAACCTCTGTTAAACATAGTTAAAGCTTCCATCCATCCTTGGATTAATCCTGTTACACCAACTGTAGCGTCTAATGGTTGACTTCTGTCATAAGAAGAATCTAATTTTTCTCCATCGTTAAGACGTAAAGTATAATGTACTTTGATATCGTCTCCTTGAACTGGTTTTGCACCTGTACCTTCTTCTAAAATTACATATTTTAAACCAGATGGCGTAGATAATGCTTTTGCTTCTAATTCTTTTTGGCGAGCAATTTCAGCATCTTTTTCAGCTTTTACTTTTGCTTCAGCTTCAGCTTGTTTTTTTGAATGGTTTGCTTTTGCAGCTTCAAAAGCTTCAACACCATCGTATTTAGCGTATTTATCACCTTTACGAGCGATTTCTACTTTTTCTATAACTACGGGAACAACAGGTTTGTCGTTTGATGTTTTTTCTACATTTGCAATAGAGTCTACAACATCTAAACCTTCTACTACTTGTCCGAAGATTGAGTGACGATTGTCTAACCAAGGCGTAGGAACTTCTGTAATAAAAAATTGAGAACCATTAGTTCCAGGTCCAGAATTTGCCATAGATAAAACACCTTTTTTATCGTGTACTAAACTTGCGTCAAATTCGTCTTCAAAATCATATCCAGGTCCACCAGTTCCAATTCCGTCAGGATCTCCACCTTGTATCATAAAATCTTTGATAACGCGGTGAAAAACAATTCCATCATAAAAAGGAACTCCTTTTGCTTTTGCTTTATTTTCTTTTTTACCTTCTGCCAAACCAACAAAGTTAGCAACCGTCATAGGAGCTTGTTCTTCGTATAATTTGATTGTCATTGCACCATGATTTGTTGTCATTTTTGCATACAATCCGTCTTCTAAATTTTTAAATTCTTCTTTGCTCATCGATTTTGGAATTTTAACGCCACAACTAACTAAAGTAGTAATAACAGTTAAGATTAATAATAGTTTTTTCATTTCTTTTACAGTCGTGTATATACAAATTAGTGTTTTCTTATTTTTAAGACTTTTACGTCCATAATGATTGGTTCATTAGGTCCAATTTTTCCTTCGTCACCATAGCCACCATAACCTAAAAATGAAGGTAATAATAGTTTTGCTGTTTCACCTTCTGGTATTAGTTGTAAACCAGCATGTAAACCTCGCGCTAAATCAATTTTACCTAAAATAGCTTTTTTGATGCCGTTTTCTTGAAACGAGTAAATTATATTGTTTTTTAAATCAGTTACTTGATATTCAAATTCTATATAATCTCCTTTGTTAGCTGTTTGTGGTGTTTTTTCTCCTGAATTCGAAATCCAAAAACCAG
>NZ_JAVXKG010000021.1:43665-59755 GCF_036647415.1 Algoriella sp. | reverse complement strand
ATCTTACCAATTCTGCTACATTGTCTTTGTCTACCAAAGTTACATTTCCTCTCGAAACAGGTTTTTCGTAACCAACAACTTCTACTTTTGTTTCAGTTGCTTCTGGTGCTACAACATTGATTTGTTTTGTACGTGCTTGCATAATTCCACGCATGTTAGGAATTCTTAAAGCCGCTTCGTCAACTAAACCTTTTTGTCCTGCAAATACCGCTGGTAAAGTAACTTCTACAGTTTCTTTTCCTCCGTCAATTTCACGAACAGCTTTAGCTGTAGAACCTTCTACGTCTAAACCAATACATCCGTTTACAAATCCATAATCTAACATTGCTGCTACTAATCCTGGAACTGATCCACCATTATAATCAATAGATTCTCTTCCTGTTAATACAAGATCAAATCCACCATCTTTTGCTGCTTTTGCAATTTGTGTTGCTACGAAAAAATCGTCGCGTGCATCACCATCTACACGAATACCATCATTGGCACCGATAGCTAAGGCTTTACGCATTACTGCATCTACAGAAGCGTCACCAACAGTTAAAATAGTAACAGTAGCTCCTTGTTTTTCTTGTAATTCTACTGCTTTATTTAAACTAAATTCATCGTGTGGGTTTATAACGAACTGAACGCCATTCTTATCGAATTCTTTTCCGTCAGCTGTGAAGTTGATTTTTGCTGTAGTATCTGGTACACTACTAATACAAACTAATATCTTCATAATTTTGTGTTTACTTTTTTCTGTTATGTAAAAATAAATAAATATTTTTATTATGCAAGCATAATAACGTTAATTCTTTACGAGGTCTTGATTCTTGGCTTTCAATTGCTTCTTATAAACTGAATTCGAAATCAATACGCTTAATTCGTACAATATCCAAAGTGGAATTGTGACCAGTACCATACTATAAACATCGTTTGGTGTAATTGCTGCTGCAATAACCAAAACAACAATAAAAGCATGCTTACGATATTCTCTCAAAAACGTTGGTGTAAGAAGACCAATACTTGTTAAGAAATAAACAAATACAGGCATTAAAAACATGACACCCATCGATAATAATAATTGTACAAACAAATCTATATAACTTGGTAGAGTCCATGTATTACCTACTCCAAAAGGATCATACGTAAATAAAAATTGTGTACATAAAGGCAATAACATGTAATAACTGAATAATACTCCTGTTACAAAGAAAAATGTAACTGCAAATATTGTAAAGCCTGCGTATTTACGTTCTCCTTCTTTAAGTGCGGGTTTTACAAATCGCCACAACTCATAAATAATATATGGTATTGCCAAAATAACTCCACACACAATAATTGCAAAAAATTGTGAGGTTATTTGTCCTGATGGATTAAGATTGGTTAAATCTTTCGATATATCAAAAGACTCTGTGTATATTTTTCCAAATCCTGTAAATTCTCCAAAATCATTAAAAATTGAAAATGTCAAAAATGTAGATTTAAGCGGAGCCATAATTACATTTTTCACTAACTCGTCCCAATAAATTGCTACTGCTATAGACGTTACTACTAATGCAAGAATAGAACGAACCAAATGTCCTCTTAATTCACCAACATGTGCTAAGAAAGACATACTTGTTTTTTTTGTTTCTGACATACGCTATTCTATTCCTTCGTTTAAGATTGAGTGAATATCTAAAATACCGTAATATTCATTTTCGTCATCTACAACAACTAATTGTCCAATACTATTTTGACGCAAAATTCCCAAAGCTTCTCTTGCTTTTTCTGCTTTATTAATTGTTTTTGGATGCATTGACGCAATATCTTTTGCTGTTAAATGATCAAATGTTTTATTATTTAACAACATTCTACGCAAATCACCATCTGTGATAACACCTATTATTTTCTTCTCATCCAAAACAGCCGTTATACCGTGTCGACCTGATGTTAAAGAATTTATTACATCAGATATAGAAGAATCTGGTCTTACAAAAGGCTTTCTTTCTGGATCAACAATATTCTCTACCGTCCAAAGCAAACGTTTTCCTAATGCACCTCCTGGATGATATTTAGCAAAATCATTCTGAGAAAATGAACGCATTTTCATCAAAGCAACCGCCAAAGCATCTCCCATTACCAACTGTGATGTTGTAGAAGTTGTAGGTGCCAAATTTACTGGACAAGCTTCTTTGGTAATATTTACATCCAAAACTATATCCGAATTCTTGGCTAATTCTGACTTCAAATTTGATGTCAAACCAATCAAAACAGAAGCATATTGTTTAAGTATTGGCGCCAAATACGTAATTTCTGGTGTATTTCCGCTTTTTGATATACAAATAACAACATCCTCAGGCCTCAATAAACCTAAGTCGCCATGTATAGCTTCTGTTGCATGTAAAAATTGGCTTGGTGTTCCAGTCGAATTTAAAGTTGCTACAATTTTATTTGCAATATGTGCACTCTTTCCTACTCCAACAATAACCAACTTCCCTTTTGCATTAAATATCGCATTTACCGCATCAACAAAAGAATCGTTAATACGTGAAGCAATTGCTTCTAGCTCTTGTATTTCTTCTCGAAAAACACCTTGAGCAATCTGTATTAAATCTGAATTTTTCACAATAAAATTTCTATTGTCTATTTTTAAAATTTTTCGTACTTTTACTCTCCTTTTTTATTCTCACTCAATTATATAAAAAACTTAATAAAATTAAGTGTATATTTATGAGGTATCAAATATAGGAACTATTTAATTTATAATATTAATTTTAGTCTTTTGTGTAGATGGAAGCCACTTCGAAAAACTTAACATCTTATCTCAAAAAATATTTTGGTTTCGACCAATTTAAAGGACAGCAGCACGAAATCATTACAACCTTATTGAAAAATGAAGATGTATTTGTTTTGATGCCTACTGGCGGAGGTAAGTCTTTATGTTATCAACTACCGGCATTAATGTCTGATGGAGTTGCGATTATTGTATCACCTTTAATCGCCTTAATGAAGAATCAAGTAGACGCAATACGAGGTATTTCCGAAAATGATGGAATTGCCCACGTATTAAATTCATCTTTAAACAAGTCTGAAACCAAAACGGTGATGACGGATATTAAAGATGGTGTTACAAAATTGTTATACGTTGCACCAGAATCGTTAACGAAAGAAGAATACATCGATTTTTTTAAATCGGTAAAAATTTCTTTTTTCGCTATTGATGAAGCGCATTGTATTTCTGAATGGGGACACGATTTTCGACCAGAATATCGTAACCTAAAATCAATTATCAATAAAATTGGCGACGCACCAATTATAGCTTTAACAGCTACTGCAACACCTAAAGTACAAGAGGATATTCAGAAAACTTTAGGAATGCAAACTGCTAGAGTGTTTAAGGATTCGTTTAATCGTACGAATTTATTTTACGAAATCCGACCAAAAGTTGATCAAGACAAACAAATTATCAAGTTTATCAAACAAAATGATGGTAAATCAGGTGTAATTTATTGCTTGAGTCGTAAAAAAGTTGAAGAGATTACACAACTTTTACAAGTCAACGGAATCAATGCTATTCCATATCATGCAGGTTTAGACGTAAAAACACGTAGCAAACATCAAGATTTATTTTTGATGGAAGAAGCAAGTGTTGTTGTAGCTACAATTGCTTTCGGAATGGGGATCGACAAACCAGATGTACGTTTTGTAATGCATTATGATATTCCAAAATCATTAGAAAGTTATTACCAAGAAACTGGTAGAGCTGGACGAGATGGTGGTGAAGGAATCTGTATTGCTTTTTATGATTACAAAGACATCGAAAAATTAGAGAAATTTTTAGCGAGTAAACCTGTTGCTGAAAGAGAAGTTGGTATGCAATTACTTTCTGAGGTTGTTGCTTACGCAGAAACATCTATGTCACGACGTAAATTCTTATTACATTATTTTGGAGAAGAATTTAACGATAAAAGTGGCGAAGGTGCCATGATGGATGACAACATGCGCAATCCTAAAAAAATGGTAGAAGCAAAAGACGATGCCGTTACAGCTTTAGAAATTGTGCAAAACACCAATCAGAAATTAAAACTAAACGATGTTGTAAATGTAATTGTTGGTAAAGAAACTTCTATCACAAAAACTCACAACCTTAGTTCTGAAGAATATTTTGGTATTGGAAAAGACAAAGAAGATTATTATTGGAAATCTATTTTACGACAATTAATCGTTCGTAATTATTTAGAAAAAGAAATCGAATCATACGGTGTTTTAAAAATCACAGAAGCAGGAAAAGCTTATTTCGCAAAACCTACTTCTTTTGAAATTGCAGAGGATATCGATTTTAAAAAATTATTATCTGAAGGAAGTTTTGACAAAGAGGAATCATCATCTGCTCCAATTGCATTTGACGACGTTCTTTTAAAACAACTAAAAGAATTACGAAAAAAAATAGCAAAAAAGCATCAAATTCCACCTTTTGCAATTTTTCAGGATACAAGTTTAGATGATATGACGATGCAATATCCAACAACAATCAAAGAACTAACAAATGTTTTTGGTGTTGGAGAAGGTAAAGCGCAAAAATTTGGAAAAGATTTTGTAGACTTTATTGCAAAATATGTAACTGATAACGATATTATTCGACCAGAAGATATGGTGATAAAACAATTGGCAGATAAATCTAGCCATAAAGTTTACATCATTCAATCAACTGATAGAAAATTAAATTTGGAAGATGTTGCAAGCGCAAAAAATCTTTCGATGAGTGATTTACTTTCGGAAATGGAAAGTATCGTTTACCAAGGAACTAAATTAAATATAGATTATTATATAGATGATGTATTAGACGAAGACCAACAAGAAGAAATTTATGATTTCTTGATGGAAGCAGAATCTGATTCAATGTCAAATTTATTAAAAGAATTTAGCGATGATTATGATGAAGAAGAATTACGATTAATGCGTATAAAATTCATCAGTGACGTTGCCAACTAATCATATTAAGAATTAACCTATCAGCCCGAAGATTTAGTATCTTTGGGCTGAATTATTCAATCACAAAAATGAACAACAAAGCAATATTAATGATTTTAGACGGTTGGGGAATAGGTCCAAATCCAGCTGTTTCTGCAATCGCGCAAGCCAATACTCCTTTTATAGATAGCTGTTTCACTAAATATCCAAATTCTACTTTAGACACTTTTGGTTTAGCCGTTGGTTTACCAGAAGGTCAAATGGGAAATTCGGAAGTTGGACACATGAATTTAGGAGCCGGACGTGTAGTTTTTCAAAACTTAGTTCGTATCAACATGGCAACAGAAAATGGAACATTTAAAAACGAACCAATTCTGAAAGATGCGTTTAATTATGCTTTAAATAATAATAAAAAAGTACATTTTATAGGATTAGTTTCCAATGGTGGTGTACATTCTCACATCAATCATCTAAAAGGTTTATTAGATGCTGCAAAAGGTTTAGGTTTAGATCAAAATGTTTTTGTACACGCATTTACAGATGGTCGTGATACTGATCCAAAATCAGGTGAAAAATTTATAACTGATTTAATGAATCACATGACAGTATCTACTGGAGAGCTTGCCTCAATTACAGGTAGATATTATGCAATGGATCGTGATAAACGATGGGAACGTGTAAAATTAGCTTACGATGCAATGGTGAACGGAGTTGGTGAAACAACAACAAATCCGTTAGAAACTATTCAAAAATCGTATCAAGATGGTGTAACAGATGAATTCATCAAACCAATAATTGTAACGGATGAAAATGGTCAACCAAAAGCAAAAATTGAAAATGATGATGTTGTTATTTGTTTTAATTTCAGAACAGATCGCGGACGCGAAATCACAGAAGTGTTAACACAAAAAGACTTTCCTGAATATGCAATGCACAAACTAAACCTAAAATATATTACACTAACGCAATATGATGCAACGTATAAAAATGTTGACGTTATTTTTGACGAAAGTAATATTATGAATACTTTGGGTGAAGTAATTTCTAAAGCTGGACGCAAACAAATTCGTATTGCCGAAACAGAAAAGTATCCACACGTTACATTTTTCTTCAACGGTGGACAAGAAGAGTCTTTTGAAGGAGAAACACGTATTTTATGCGCCTCACCACGTGATGTTGCAACTTACGATTTGAAACCAGAAATGGCTGCTTATGACATTACAAATGCTATTATTCCTGAAATAGAAAAAGAATCAGCAGATTTTATTTGTCTTAATTTCGCTAATACAGATATGGTAGGTCATACAGGTGTAATGAGCGCAGCAATAAAAGCCGCAGAAATTGTAGATTCTTGTGCCGAAAAAATTGTAAATATAGCGATAGAACATGGCTATAATGTTGTGATTTTAGCCGATCATGGTAATTCTGATTATATGATGAACGAGGACGGTTCTCCAAATACACAACATACAACCAATCCAGTTCCATTTATCTTAGCTCAAAAAAATACAGAGTGGACTGTTGCTCATGGAAAATTAGGAGACATTGCTCCTTCTATTTTAACATTAATGCAAATAGAAATTCCAGCAGAAATGACTGGAAATATTATTGTACATAAAAACTAATCTATATACTTACAATTATGATTAACAAAATTATAGCTGTCGATTTTGATGGAACAATTGTAGACGATAAATACCCAGAAATAGGTAAAGCAAAAATATTTGCTTTTGAAACATTACGCCAATTACAGAGCGATGGTTACCGATTAACATTGTGGACTTATCGCAGCGGAAAAGCTTTGGATGAAGCAGTAGAATTTTGCAAAAAAAATGGTATCGAATTTTATGCAATCAACAATAGTTTTGATGGTGAAGATTTTGATAAAACAAAACAAAGTCGAAAAATAAATGCTGATATTTTTATAGATGATAGAAATTTAGGAGGCTTCCCAGGATGGAGCGCTGTATATCAAATCATCAAAAATCGTATCGAATTAAACATTCAAGATCACGGTCAAGAAGCTTCAAAAGTGAAAAAGAAAAGAGGATTTTTCGGATTATGATACATTTAAAAAGTAAAGAAGAATTAGAATTAATGTACCTAAGCGCACAATTAGTGTCAAAAACCTTAGGTGTATTAGCAAAAGAAGTAAAACCAGGTGTTACGACCAATCACTTAGATAAATTAGGTGGCGAATATATTCGTGACAATGGTGGATATCCTGCATTTTTAGGAATGTACGATTTCCCTAAAAACTTATGTATCTCTCCAAATACAGAAGTAGTACATGGAATTCCAAACGATAAACCTCTAAAAGATGGTGATATTGTTTCTGTAGACTGTGGTGTTTACATGAATGATTTTTATGGTGACCACGCCTATACTTTTGCAGTTGGAGAAGTAAGCGAAGAAACTGAAAAATTATTACGCATTACCAAAGAATCTTTGTACAAAGGAATTGAACAAATGAAAAAAGGTAATCGTATTGGCGATATTGGTTTTGCAATACAACAATACTGCGAAAAAGAAGGCTACGGAATTGTAAGAGAATTAGTAGGTCATGGACTTGGTCGCAAAATGCATGAAGAACCTCAAGTACCAAACTATGGTCGTCGTGGTTCTGGTAAAAAAATTGAAGAAGGAATGGTTTTAGCAATCGAACCAATGGTCAATATGGGTACTGAAAAAGTATTTTTTCATCCAGATGGTTGGACAGTTACAACGCGCGATGATAAATATTCTGCTCACTACGAACACGATGTTTGTGTTGTAGATGGTGAACCAAAATTACTATCGACTTATCAATATATTTACGATGCACTAGGAATTGTATCTAACGAAGAAAAACCTTTTTTATTTAAACCATAATAAAAAACTTTTGTGAAAAAGCTTTTAAAAAAAATCATGAATATCCTACCTCGTCCTTTATTGATACAAGGTAGTTATATTGTTCGCCCAATTTTAGTTTGGTTTATGAAAGGTAATCGCTTTGTCGATCCTATCGACGAACAAGGTTATTACAGTTTATTGCCTTATGGCTACGAGAAACAGCGTGAAAATGTGTTATCCCCCGGAACTTTTTCTTTAGAAAGACACCGACTAATGTGGCTATATTTAAAAAATGAAACCTCGTTTTTCACCGAAAAAGCGAAAGTTTTACACATTGCACCAGAACAATCTTTCATCAAGCGTTTTCGCGCGATGAACAATTTAGAATATATCACAAGTGATCTAGAGTCGCCATTGGCAGATGTAAAAGCAGATATTTGCGATTTACCTTTTGGTGACGATACGTTTGATATTGTTTTTTGTAACCATGTCTTAGAACATATACCAGATGATCACAAAGCGATGAGCGAATTATTTCGCGTTATGAAACCTGGTGGTTGGGGAATTTTACAAGTACCAATTTCATATCAACGTGATGTAACATACGAAGATGAAACAGTAACAACAAAAGAAGAACGAAAAGAAAAATTTGGTCAATATGATCACGTTCGTGTTTACGGATTAGATTATTACAAACGTCTAGAAGATGTAGGTTTTATTGTAGAAAAAGTAGATTATACAAAAGAAATCCCATCAGAAGATGTACAAAAATATTGTTTAGAAAAAGGTGAAATTTTACCTTTGGTCAGAAAACCAAAAGCATAATTTTCATCAATTATAATACAAAGCTCAATCTATATGATTGGGCTTTTTTAAAAACTTTCTAAAACTTAAACTTTCTATTTAATTTCTTTTCAGCTTGATTCTTTTTATCCTCCAATCTTTTTCTAATTACTCGTTTAGGCACTTTAGTTACAAGACGTTTTTTTTCCTTTTTCAAATTATTGTCTAACAAAATAAATAAACGTTTTACAGCAAGCTCTTTATTTTTTAACTGACTACGCGTTTCATCACATTCAATCATTATAAAATGATCTTTTGTAATACGATTTGATAACTTTTCGTTTAACATTATTTTTTCATCATCTGTCAAACCATTAGATAATTCAATAGAAAATGTAATCTGAATTTTAGTCGAAACTTTGTTTACATTTTGTCCACCCGCGCCAGAACTGCGTACTGCTTTATAATTTAATTCCGTTTTTATAATTTCTTTATCCATCTTATACTCGAAAATTGATTTTGTTATTTATTCCTATAAAAATAGTCAAAATAAAAAAACGTTACTTTGAGGGTAACGCTTTTTATTTTGAAAACTATTTTTTTTTAATGTGCTTCTAACCAATTATCTCCTACTCCAACTTCTGCAATTAGTGGAACATCCATTTGCATAGCCGCTTCCATAGTCGATTTTATTAATTCAGAAACTTTTTCAACTTCATCTTTTGGTGCATCAAAAATTAACTCATCATGCACTTGTAAAATCATTTTGGTTTTATAATTCTTTTTCAATTCTTTCTGAATTTGAATCATCGCCATTTTTACAATATCCGCCGCAGTTCCTTGTATTGGCGCATTTACAGCGTTTCGTTCTGCATGCGAACGCACAACTCCATTACGAGAATTAATATCTTTCAGATAACGACGACGTCCCATCAATGTTTCTACAAAACCTTGATCACGCGCGATATCAACTTGTTTTTCGATATATGCTTTAAGTGTTGGATATGTTTCATAATACGCATCAATCAAAGCTTTTGCTTCTTTACGTGAAACATTGGCTTGATCTGCCAAACCAAACGCAGAAACTCCATAAATAATTCCGAAGTTAACCGTTTTTGCTTGGCTACGTTGTTCGCGAGTTACCTCATCTAACGCAATATCAAACACTTTTGCAGCAGTTGCAGCGTGAATATCTTCTCCTTTCTTAAAAGCCTCTACCATTGCTGGATCTTGAGACATTTGAGCGATTAAACGTAATTCGATTTGCGAATAATCCGCAGAAATTAAGACATGATTTTCATCGCGTGCAACAAATGCTTTTCTTATTTGTTGTCCAGCCTCAGAACGGATCGGAATATTTTGTAAATTAGGATTTACAGAAGACAAACGTCCCGTTGCAGCAACTGTTTGCGCATAAGTAGTATGTACACGACCTGTTTTCGAGTTCACCAAATTTGGTAAAGCATCAATATAAGTCGATTTTAATTTTTGTAATTGACGATATTCTAAAATATCATTGATAATTGAATGTTTATCTTTCAGTTTTGATAAAATTTCTTCTCCCGTTGCGTATTGTCCAGTTTTAGTTTTCTTTGCTTTTGGATCTAATTGTAATTTATCAAACAAAATATCACCCAATTGTTTCGGAGAATTAAGATTGAATTCTTCGCCTGCATCTTCCTGAATCTTCGCCTCTAATTCGCGCAAAGTTACTTCGTGTTTTACCGAAAGTTCTTGTAAAAATGGTACATCCAAATTAACACCTTCCAATTCCATATCAGCCAAAACTTGCATCAACGGCATTTCAAGATCAGTGAATAATTTATGCGTATTCGCTTTTATTAATTCAGGTTCAAAAAGATTTTTTAATTGATTTGTGATATCAGAATCTTCCACGCCATATTCGGTTTGCTCAGCTAAAGGAACATCGCGGAAATTCTTTTGATTTTTTCCTTTTTTACCGATTAAACTTTCGATAGAAACAGGTTGATAACTTAAATATGTTTCAGATAAAACATCCATATTATGGCGCATATCTGGATTAATCAAATAATGAGCAATCATCGTATCAAAATTATTTCCTACAATTTCGATTCCATATTTATACAAAACCTTGATGTCATATTTTAGATTTTGACCAATTTTAGAAATGGTTTCATCTAAGAAAAATGGAGAAAATTCATTAATAATTTCCTTCGTTTCTTCAAAATCTGCTGAAAAAGGAACATAATAACCTTTTCCTTTTTCCCAAGAAAATGAAATCCCAACCAATTCTGCTTCTAAAGCATCAAGCGAAGTAGTTTCGGTATCGAATGTTACTTCTTTTTGCTTCAAAATATTTCTCAATAATATTTCGCGACCTTTTTTTGAATCGATCAATTGATAAAGATGACTTGTTGTCGAAATATTTGTAAAAGTAGAATTTTGTGGAACAATTTCTTCATCCGAAGTAAAATCAAACAAAGATTGTTGCGCTGTTTGAGCTTGATTTGACGAAACCTGACTTGCCGCAGAAATTTCTTCTTGTGCCTCTTTTATAATTCCAGAAGCATCCAAACCATAAATTCTGTAAACAGTTTCTAACATTCTACGAAACTCCAATTCCGTAAAAAGTTCTGTTACTTTCTCTATATCTGGAGGACAAACCGTTAAATCTTCTTCATCAAATTCTACTGGTGCATCTGTAATAATCGTCGCTAATTTTTTCGATAAAATTCCAAGTTCTTTATTCTCTTCAATTTTTTCCTTCGCTTTTCCTTTCAGTTTATCTGTATTTGCCAAAAGACCTTCCAAAGAACCAAATTCTTTCAGATATTTACTTGCTGTTTTTGCTCCAACACCAGGTAAACCAGGAATATTATCCACAGCGTCACCCATCATTCCAAGATAATCAATCACCTGAATTGGATCATCAATCTCAAAGCGTTCTTTCACTTCTTCAATTCCCCAAATCTCGACACCTTTTCCGTTTGCTGGCGGACGATACATTTTTATTTTATCTGTAACCAATTGCGCAAAATCCTTATCTGGCGTCACCATATAAGTTGTGTAACCAGCTTTTTCTGCCTTTTGAGCCAAGGTTCCAATTACATCATCTGCCTCGTAACCTTCGGCAAAAAGAACAGGAATTTTTAACGCACGTAAAATATCTTGGATAAACGGAACTCCTTGGCGAATTGCTTCGGGTGTTTCGTCACGATTTGCTTTATATTCTGGAAACTCATCTGTACGAACGGTTGCTTTACCAACATCAAAAACAACAGCTAAATGTGTAGGTTTTTCTCTGTTAATAACATCAAATAATGAGTTTGTAAATCCCATAATTGCAGATGTATTGAATCCTTTTGAATTGATTCGTGGATTTTTGATAAATGCATAATATCCTCTAAAAATAAGAGCATAAGCGTCTAACAAAAAAAGTCTTTTATCTTCTTGATTCATTTTTACGTTTTAAGTTTTTCGTTTTACCTATTATGCAAAACGTAGTATTTAAAAAGTTAACGTAGAATATTTAAGGTTCCACGTAAAACTAAAATTTAATATTCTGGTGCTAACTCAACCACCAAACCTTCCATTTCGTCTGCAAGGTGTAGTTGACAACCTAAACGCGAATTATCTTTCACATTAAATGCTTCTGATAACATTGCTTCTTCATCAGGATTCATTTCTGGTAAAGGAATTTCTGGTGTCAAAACATAGCATTGACATGAAGCGCACATCGCCATTCCGCCACAAACACCAATTGTACCTTCGGGCGCTAATTCGTAAGCACGAACCAACTCCATAATATTCATATTCATATCCGTAGGTGCATCAACTTCATGCGAAACACCTTCTCTATCTATAATTGTAATTTTAATATCTGCCATAATACTTTTCCAAGTCTTACAAAAATAAGCATTGTTGATGGGCTAAAAAAGAATTAGCATCATCGAATAGAATTTAATAATAATTTTAAATAAGCTTTACTTCAATATTTTAAACTTTAAATTATTATCTAAAATTTTGTTAAAATTTTTATTTATTCAATACTTATTTTGATTAAATTTAGACAAATTAATACTGATTTGAGCAAATTATTATATTTAATGTTTTTCTGTTCAGGTTTTGGATTTGGACAAAACAATTTATCATTTAGTAATGATCAATATAGTGGAATCAATTCTGCTCCACTTTCGCCTACGACTCCTTATTTTAATCCAAATAAATGGGATGTTTCTATTTTTTCTACCGATATTTTATTTCAAAATGATTACGCTTATATCTCAGATCAGAATATTTTTGGCTTATTAAAAGGCGGAGTAAAAACTGCTAATCCTCAAAAAGGAATTACAGGAGAATCACAAGCTAATGTCTTGGATTTTTATAAACACGATTTTGTAAAATACAATTTAGAAAGTGATATCGTTGGACCATCATTTTCATTTAGACAAAAAATAAAAGGACAAACATTTCGTCTTGGTATTTTTACTCGTTTGCGTACACAGGGATCTGCAAAAGATATTGATAACTATATGCGTTTTAGTAATCAAAAAGTAATAGAACCAGCTGAATATTCGTTTCAACCACTGAAAACTAATTTTATGAATTGGAATGAGTTTGGTCTAAATGTTTCTACAAATTTATACACAACAAATACACAAGAATTAATTGTTGGAGCTTCTATAAAATATGCACTTGCATTGGACGCAGCTTATATCAACAGTAAAAATCCTATAAAACTAGACGCTGTACTTACAAGCACAAGTACATTAGAGAATCCTGATGCAGATATTTATGCATCCAATTATGATATCGAAGCGAGTTATACCACAAATTATGATTTTGATAAAGATAAATATGTCTATAAAAATAGAGGAAATGGCGTTGGAATAGATTTAGGAATTGCTTTGGTAAATCGTCGTATAAATGATGAATTATACGATTCTAAAATAGCACTAAACTTATTGGATATTGGTTATGTTAATCTAAAAGGAGAAAACCATTTATTCAAAAATTCTACTCTTGTACAAATTCGAAATAATCCACGATTAGATGATGTCGATTTTAAGAGTATTCAACAATATGCACGTATTTTGAGTAATGAAGTTTATGGCGATACATTGGCTTCATACAACGGAAATAAATTCACAATTGGCTTACCGACTAGTTTAAATTTTAATCTAAGTAAAAAAGTTCGTCCAAATCATTACATTAATTTTAATTGGGTACAACGCGTTCCTGTTTTCGAAAATAGTTTGAAACGCACCAATATTTTACAAACGTCTTATTCTATTCAGAAAGATGGTTTTGGAATTGGAACTTCTTTATCACTTTATGAATACGAAAAAATAGGATTTGGTGGTTATGTACGCATTGGACCTTTGATTTTGGGAAGCGAAAATGCTTTACCATTCGTTTTTAAACAAAATAAACTGAACTCGGGTAGTTTTTATATCGGACTAAAACTTTATCCATTTTGGGATAATGAAGCAAAACGACGATCGCGTGAACCGTGTGATTGTGAATAAAAAAAGCCTTCAAATAATTTGAAGGCTTTTTTTATATTTTATGATTCTATTTTTTTAAGATCTAAATTTATAAAAATCTATTTTACAATTAACTTTTTAGAAACACTTTCTTGTTCTGTTTTTACATGAATTATATAAATACCTTTCGGAATTCCAGATATATTTAACTTAACATCCTTCTGATTAATATTCTTTTGTTCTTTTAGAACTCTACCAGTAAAATCTATTACTGTTAAAGTTTGAAGATTCGATAGCGATTTTATATTGACTATATTGTCTGCCGGATTTGGATAAAGTTGTAGTGACTTCAAATTATTATTTACATTTAAATCTTCTGTATTTAAATCTTCTAAATAAAAATCTGCAACTGCTAATTCATTATCAGGATTAATGAAAAGTTTTTTCAGTTTAGAATTATAGATCATTTCGCCACTTAAATAAGTATGAATATTAGTAGAATTATCCAAACTTAATGAGTATTCTATTATCTTATCGTTTTTAATACTTACTATTTTTTTATTATCATTTTCAGAATAGTCAGTGTAATTTACCAATATGTTATCGTTAACACAAGCTATATTCTTCTTAGAAGTTGATGCAAAATCATTTTTAAAAATTCGTTCTACTTTTCCATTTAAATGATTATAAAAATATGATTTACCTACATGACCCGAAAAATCTGTATCAGCAATAATTGAATAGTTACCACAAGTTGTAATATATCCAAAATCATAAGATACGTTATTTAATATCATCTTCTTTTCATTTGTTTTTTTATTGTAGCTAACAAAATTATTACGATTATCAATATACTCAGAAAAGTAAAAATTTTCTTTATTTACGTTAACATTGTTAGAATACTTGTAAAGTCTTTCTTCTAATAATGTCACTAAATTTAATCTATGTATGTAATCTCCACTCAATTTTTCTTCACCATAAGGAGCAACATAATATTTTGAATAATAAAGATATGTTTCATCTGCATCAAAAATTTTAATATTATAATGAGAATCCCAATTCCAAAATTCGGTTAATTCTTTTATTTTTGTTGTACCATTTAGAGTCCCATCTGTTACCCATAAATCAGAACGAGAATTATGATTAGCTGATTCTACTTTAATAAAATATAATTTTTCTCCTACTGTAACATTTAATGGAATACTTAATATTGGTGAAGTAGAACCTAATGCTAAATCCTTAATCATCATTGTTCCATCTTTTGTACCGTCTGTTACCCAAAGTTCATTTCCCTTTTCTGGAAGATAACCTTTAAAATATACTTTTGTCGAAGTTTTTGCAATAAAACCTCCAAACCCACTGATAGTACGATGAGGTCCTTCTGTAAAAGGATTAATTTCTATTTCAAAAGTTCCTATATCTGTACCATCACTTACCCAAAGTTCATGACCTGATCTACCTCCTTTATTTCCTCCAAATAAAAATTTATCTTTAAACTCTATACCTTCTAAAATATTACCTGAAGAATTATTATTCAATGTTAATTGACTATCTGCTTTTACAACACGTGTACCCTGTAAAGTTCCATCAGAAACATATAAATGATTATAACCTTTGTAATTTCCTTCATAAAAAACTTTGTTTCCTACATTATAAAAACTCTTTGGAGATGTATTTGGTTTAGCATTAATATCACCATAAAATTCCGTTTCATTTGTGATTTTATTATAAGCATAAAGTTCTTTACCTGTTTCTGGCTTAGAAGCTTGTAAATATATTTTGGTTTCATCAAATCCAAGAATATCGTGTACTGCTAAATTATCATTTAATATTTTTGTATTTTTAGTCTCTACATTATAAGAAGTTAATCTATTATCATAAAATGTAAAGAATTGATTATTGTCAAAATTAACAATACTTAAATCCATTTCATAATCATGTAAAACTAATTCAGAATTTGTCACTTCAGCTAATTTCATGGAAAATGTATTCATCGATAAAAGTTCTAAAAACAATCTATCCTCAACTACCTTTCCTTGTCTAATAGTATAACCATCAATAAGTTTATATTC